>CAZIIB010000152.1:0-7817 GCA_964539125.1 uncultured Thermoanaerobaculia bacterium
CTGTGTGGGCGCCGAGCCCCTGGGCCTGACCGATTGCCTGAACTTCGGCAACCCCGAGCGGCCGGAGGTCATGTGGCAGTTCCGCGAGGCGGTGCGGGGCATGGCACGGGCCTGCCGGGAGCTGGGTGTGCCGGTGGTCTCGGGCAACGTGTCCTTCTACAACGAGACCGGCGACCGCGGCGTCCACCCGACGCCGACCGTGGCGATGGTGGGCCTGATCCCGGATGTGGACGCCCTGCCCTCCGCCTCCTGGGCCCGGCCCGGCGATCGGATCGTGCTCCTGGGCGAGACCCGGGACGAGCACGGCGGGGGGGCGTATCTGCGCCTCATCCACGGCATCGAGCAGGGGCGGCCGCCGGCCCTCGACCTGGCCGCCGAGGCCCGCCTCGCCGAGCTCCTGAGGACCCTGGTCTTCCAGGGCCGGGTGCGAACCGCCCACGACCTCTCGGAAGGCGGCCTGGCGATGGCCCTGGCCGAGGCGACCTTCGGTCACGGTCTGGGCGCCCGGGTCGAGCTGCCGGTCTCGCCCACCGCGCTCTTCTCCGAGAGCCAGGCGCGCGCCCTCGTCGCCTGTGCGCCGGAGTGGTTGGACAGGGTGCTCGCGAGCGCCGAGCGCGCGGGAGTGCCGGCGGCCGAGATCGGCGAGGTCGGGGGCGGCGACCTGGTGATCACGACCGGCGGCGAGACCCACCGGACCGCCGTCGAGGACCTCTACTGCAACTGGTCGACCGCGCTCCCGCGGGCGCTCGAAGAGAGCTAGTCCACCCATGTGCGGCATCTTCGGCATCGACGGCAAGCCCGACGCGGCGAACTTCACCTACCTGGGCCTCTACGCCCTCCAGCACCGGGGCCAGGAGTCCGCCGGCATCGTCTCGTGGGACGGCGAGCGGCTGCACGTGGAGCGGGGGATGGGGCACGTGGCGGAGCTCTTCGGCGCCAAGGTGCTCCAGCGCCTGCCGGGCACCCGTGCCCTCGGCCACACCCGCTACTCGACCGCCGGCACGAGCGTGATCGCCAACGCGCAGCCGATCGTGGTCAAGACCTCCATGGGCCCCCTCGGCCTGGTCCACAACGGCAACCTGACGAACGCGGTGAAGATCCGCAACGAGCTCGAGGCCCAGGGTGCGATCTTCCAGACCACGAGCGACACCGAGGTCATCCTCCACCTGATGGCCCGCAACCCGCGCGAGGACGTGGTCGAGTCGCTGATGGAGGCGTTGGAGCAGGTGCGGGGCGCCTACTCGCTGCTTCTCATCTCCGAGGACTGCCTGATCGCCGCACGCGACCCGTACGCCTTCCGTCCCATGGTCCTGGGCAACCTCGGCGGGGTGCCCTGCTTTGCCTCCGAGACCTGTGCCTTCGACCTCCTCGCCGCGGAGCCGGCCCGCGAGCTCGCGCCGGGCGAGGTGATGGTGGCGCGGGGCGGCGGTTTCGACCAGGTGGAGAGCTACCGCGTGGGTGAGACGCCGCGGCCGTCGCGCTGCGTCTTCGAGCAGGTCTACTTCGCCCGCCCGGACAGCCGGGTCTTCGGCGACTCGGTGGCCGAGGGCCGTCTCGCCATGGGGGCGCAGCTCGCCCGCGAGGCGCCGGTACCGGCGGACCTGGTGGTGCCGGTGCCCGACTCGGGGTTGTTCGCGGCGCTCGGCTACAGCCGCGAGTCGGGGCTGCCGTTCGAGTTCGGGCTGATCCGCAACCACTACGTGGGCCGCACGTTCATCGAGCCGAAGCAGTCGATCCGCCACTTCGGCGTGCGGATCAAGCTCAACCCGGTGCGCGAGCTGATCGGTGGCAAGCGGGTGGTGCTGGTGGACGACTCGATCGTCCGGGGGACGACGGCGCCCAAGATCGTGAAGATGGTGCGCGACGCCGGCGCAGCGGAGGTCCACGTGAGGATCTCCTGCCCGCCCACCGCCTGGCCGTGCCACTACGGGATCGACATGCCGACCCGGGAGGAGCTGGTCGCCTCGACCCACTCGCTCGAGGAGATCCGCGACTTCCTCGTCGCCGACAGCCTCGCGTACCTCTCCCTCGACGGCATGCTCAACTGCCTCTCCGGCCCGGACGAGTCGTACTGCACCGCCTGCTGGAACGGCGACTACCGCGTGCCGATCTCCGCCGAGGACCAGCGCCAGGCGGAGCTCTTCCCGATCCGCGCGGAAGAGGTGGACGACTAGCGGCCGAGGAGCCGAGCCGCCATGCCGGGAGACGACTCACCGACGTTCGGGCCGCGCTGGGAGCCTCCGGCTCCGACGCAAGAGGAGGTCGACTCGTGGGCGGAGCGCGAGCACCTGCGGCGCCAGGCCTGGCGGAAGGGGCCGACGGAGCTCGAGACGCTCGCCTGGGCCCGGCGGCACGACGCGAGGCCCGACTCCCAGGAGGGCTCGTCCCCCGCCACGCCGGCCGAGATCGAAGCCTGGGCGGAGCGTGAGCGCAGCCGGCGCGCGGCCTGGCTCGACGGGCCCACCGCGGAAGAGACGCAGCGGTGGGCGAGCTCCCGGGCGGCTCGCCGCGGCTCCGAAGCCGGGCCCACGCCGGAGGAGATCGAGCGGTGGGTCGAGCGGGAGAGGGAGCGTCGTCGCCGGTGGCTCGCGGGACCGACGGAGGAGGAGAAGCTGGAGTGGTTCCGCCGGCAGACGGAAGGGCTCCGCCTGCCGGGTGGGTCGCGCCTCGCCGCGTTGCTTCGCGAGCTCGCCCTCGACGGCGGTGACGCGCTCGAAGAGCTGTCGCGACCGTTGCGTGCCCTCTTCGCCGACCTCGCCCGTCGCGGGAGGCGCCGGGACGAGGAGCCTCCCGCCGCCCGGCGGAGCCGCGTGCCCTACTGACGCAGAGACTCGCCTCCGCGGGGCAGCCGCCGCGCCTGGCGCAAGGCGAGCCACAGCAGGACGAGGGCCGGCAGGGCGGTGACGAGCGCGGCGATGGCCGCCGGTCGGCTCCCCACCCAGGCCAGCGCCGTCAGCGTCAAGGTGACCGCGATCGCGACCACGGCCCCGATCTCCACGCTTCGCCGCACGTCGCTCGCCGCTCCGGCGAGCCGGGCCAGCTCCTCCCGGTGCTCCAGCATGTCGCCCAGGTCGACGGCGTGCCACCGGGCGTCGAGCAAGAAGCGAGCGATCCGCTGCGGGTCGAAGCACTCGACCAGCTCGATGCGTGCCAGGCGGGAGAAGAATCGGTTCTCGTGCGCCACGAGGTCGAAACGGGGGTCGAGCTCGCGGATGGTGGCGTCCGTCGTCAGGACCGCCTTCAGGTAGCGGACGGCTTCAGGAGCGAGGGCCATGCGATGCCGCCGCACGAGCTCGAACATCTCGACCTCGAACGGCCTGGTCTCGGCGATGCGGTCTGGAGCGACGCGCGCGCTCTCCACGTACCGGCGTAACGCGGCCACCAGGTCGCGCCGCGCGGCGAGAACGTCGGTGCGGTGCGACGGCACGAGCCAGGCCGAGAACACCTCCACCGCCCGTTCGACCTCGCCTTCGAACAGTCGCTGGGCGAAGCGCCGGAAGAGGTCGGTCGAGCGCGGATCGAGCCGTCCCACGATCCCGAGGTCCACGTAGCCGATGACGTCCCCCGGCAGCACCAGCAGGTTGGCGGGGTGCGGGTCGGCATGGAAGCAGCCCTGGCGATAGACCTGGTTGAGGCCGTTCCACGCGATGTGGCTGGCGATGCGCCGGAGGTCGTGGCCGCGCGACGCCAGGTCGCTGAGAAAGCGTTCATCCCGGCCTCGCACCGCCCGGACGATGTCGATGACCGGAATGCCGTCGAGGTACTCCGCCGTCAGCACCCGGGAGGTGGTGAGCGCGGGGAAGGGCCGGGGGGTCCGCTCCAGCGGATCGCCGGCGGCGTTGCGCCGGAGGATCTCGAGGTGACGCGCCTCGTTGCGGAAGTCGATCTCCTCCTCCGTCCAGCGGGCGATCTCGTCCACCGTGCGTCGGGCCCTCGGCCAGCCGAGGAACGGCAGGAGATCGAGGACCGTCGCAATCCACCCCATCAGGCGCAGATCGGCCCGGATCATCCGCCGAATCGCCGGCCGCTGGACCTTCACCGCCACGACGACGCCGTCCGGCAGCTCGGCGCGGTGCACCTGGCCGATCGAGGCGGCGGCGACCGGAGTGAAGTCGAAGTGGCGGAACAGCTCGGCCACGGGCCGCCCGAGCTCCCGCTCGAGGACCTCCCGCACCTCCTCGGCCGGGAAGGGCTGCATCTGGTTGAGGAGCTGGAAGAACTGCAGGCAGTAATCCTCCGGCAAGAGGTCGAAGCGCAGCGCAAGGGCCTGGCCCAGCTTGATCCAGGCGCCGCCCAGCTCCTCGAGCGCCTTCTGGGCGCGAACGGCCCGGTCGGCCGACGAGCGGCGGCGGAGAGCGGGAAAGACGAAGTACCGGAGCCCGACGCGGACGGCCTGGAGCCCGCGTCGCCACGCGCCGGCCCCGCGCTCGCTCATCCCGTGCCCTTCGATGCCGCCGGCGCCGCCTCGCCGATGTGGCGCCGCATCGCCGCGAGGAGGTGGCGGTGGAAGAGATGGCAGACCGCCGCCTCGATCGGTCGCCACGCCCAGCGCGGCCGCTGCGGGCTTCGGTACCTGGTTTCGAGCGTCACGACAGTCGCCCCGCCGGCCAGCCCGGACAGCTCGTAGCCTCCTCCGAGCAGACGGATCCCCCGCCCCAAATCGAGATCCTGCTCGACCACCTCGAAGCCGTAGCGGCGGCCCTCCTCCACGTCCACGATCCGTTTCAACAGATGGCCGCCGGCGTAGAGGCAGCGCGCCTCGTCCCCGACCCGGGACCGGCTCCCCTCGGTCCGGATCGGCGCCGGCAGCAGGTAGCGCAGGGCAAGCGGAGGCCGCTCGGCCACGTCCTCGAAGAACAAGAGCCTCCGCCACGCCTCCTCGGGAGCGACGGCGAGCCGAGTGCGGGTGACCACCGTGGAGACGGAAGCCTCGTGTGGGAGCGGAGGCTTCACGGCGCGGCCACCTCGCGCACCTCCACGACGCCCCACAGCATGGCGCGGTCCTCGGCTGCCCGGTTGGTGGGGGCGGGGGCGCCCGGCGGCTCGCGGAAGCTTCGAAGGACCATGACCGCACCGGGCGCCGCGGCGCGCTCGACGGCCCGGAGGAGCCGCTGCCCATACTCCGGCGAGGCGCCGTCCAGGACGTTGGACAGAGCGAAGCCCTGGAAGCTCCCGGCCGGCTCGCCTTCGAGGAAGGACGCCGCGTCGGCGTGGACGAAGCGGACCGACCGGGCTTGCCGGGAGGCCGCCTGCCAGTACGGTTCGCCCAGGAGCAGCGCCCGAGCGTAGGGGTTCTCGCGATTCGGGTGGCGGCCGAAGCCGCGCTCCAGGCGGGCGCGCAGGACCGCTCCCGACCGCGGAGGCAGGGCGGAGAGGAGCTCCGGCGCGTAGATCGCACCGAGGAACCTCGCCGAGAGCACTCCGTCGAAGGCCCGGCGGAAGCGGCGAGTGTCGAGGCATCGGCGCCAGTACGCCGTCTGCTCGGCGGGATCGTCGAGGGCGAGGAAGCGCTCGAGACGCGCTCTCGTCCAGCCGGTCAGCGGGGCGAAGGTACGCACGAAGCCCATCCAGCGCTCCGCGCTTCCGCGGGCGCCGGGACCTCCGGCGCAACGCCGCCGGGCGTACGCGAGCTGGGCCGGGTTGACGTCGACCGCCACGACCTGGTGGTGGGAAGCGAGGCGCATCGCCGTGTCGCCGGCCGCGGCGATGCACAGGACGCGCCCGCCCGGGCGAAACGCGCCGATCTCGATCGCGGCGTCCTCGTAGGTGAACCCGAACAGGAGCTTGCCGGGACCGGAGCGCGCGTCGAAGCGGCCTCGTAGCCAGACGGTCTCGACGGCCGTCGCGCTCATGAGAGGCCCGCCGCCACCCAGGCGAGGACCAGGAAGGCGAAGTTCTTGACCACCATCCCGCCCGGGTCGTGAATGAGCCGGCGCGCCCAGAGGAGGCCGTTGACGTTCAATGCCACGAGGAGCACCGTCTGGGCCGCGGCGCAGAGGAAAGGCGCGGCACCCAGCAGGACCCAGCCCGCGAGGGCCGTCTCCGCCGTCCCGAGCGCCAGGAGGAAGGGCCGGGCCCGGCCCGGGCCGAGGAAGGGAGCTTCCTCCACGATCTCGCGCTGGCGCGGCTCGCGCCCGAGGAGCTTGCACCAGAGTCCCTCGTAGAGCCACACCGCGGCGACGGCGAGTCGAATCAGCCAGATCGGGGGTAGGAGCGGAGCCATTCCTCGAGGAGCCAAGGTTTGCGAATGGGCTCGGGCAGGCAACGCTATCACGGGCTTCGGATTACGCCCGGGTCTTGCGCCAGGCGGTGAGGCTCCAGCGCTCGCGGGTGGCGGGCAGCACCTCGTGGTTGAAGCGGTCGGAGAGGAAGGCGACCAGCGTGCCGCCGCATGGTGGGACGTCGATGGAGGGGCCATCGCCGGCCTCGTCCAGCTCCTCCAGGTAGAGGCGGAGCTCGCCGCGGCCGGGGCGGGGAGAGTAGGGGCTCACGTCGTAAGGTGCTGATACAATTGAGAGATGGGCGAAGGAACCGGTCGAAGCTCGGAGGTCATGGAGCGCATGCGCCTCACCTTCGATCTCTTCGAGGCGGCCGAGCAGATGCAGCGTCTCAACCTCCGGCGCCGCTACCCGGACGCCGACGAGGGGGAGATCGAGCGGCGCCTCGTCGAGTGGCTCCACACCCGCCCGGGCGCTGAGCACGGCGACGCCTCCGGTCCCGGCTTCCGGGTGCGTGAGCGGAAGTGACCCGCCTGCAGCAAGCGCTGGCGGCGCTGGCGGCCGATCTGGACGACCTCGGGGTCCGCTGGGCGCTGGTGGGAGGACTGGCCCTTGCCGCCCACGTCGAAGCCAGGACCACACGCGACCTCGACGTCGCGATCTCGGTGCGCGAGGATCGCGAAGCTGAACTGGTCGTCAAGGCCCTCCGATCCAGGGGCTACCGAGACCACACGCTGGTCGAGCAGGAGAAGACAGGGCGCTTGGCGACCGTCCGGTTCTCGGCCCCGGGAGAGGGCCCCGAGGGTTTGGTTGTCGACCTGCTCTTCGCCTCGTCCGGGATCGAGCCGGAGATCGTGGCTGAGGCGGAGAGTCTCGAGATCCTGCCCGACCTTCACCTCCCCGTGGCTCGGGTGGGCCACCTCCTCGCAATGAAGCTCCTCGCGGCTCGCCCGCGCGATCTGGAGGACGCCCGGGCGCTGCTGGCCATCGCCGGGCAGGGCGAGATCGATCGAGCTCGCGCGGCGGTCGACCTCGTCGCGAGCCGAGGCTTCCATCGGGCAATGGATCTCCGAGAGAGCCTCGTCGACCTCATTGAATCCGACCCAGAGATGGGCGCTCCATAGAAGTAGGCGCATGACGGATCGCCTCTACAAGGACATTTGTCAGGCGCTCGGCGAGGGCGACTTCAACTACGGCACCTTCGAAGAGTGTGTCTGCGACCTGTTGAGGAGTATTTATCCCGGGATCGTGCCCGTTCGAGGGGGAGGCGATGCGGGAGTGGACGGCGCCATCCCCGCCGCCGAAGGTGAACCGATTCCTGTGGTGATCACGACCGCCGAAGACGTGATCGGCAACCTCAGCCGGAACTTGGACCGGTACATCGCGGAGGGCGGCAGACAGCGGAAGGTGGTTCTCGCCACGTCCCGCGAGCTGACTCCTCGGAGGCGGGGGCACCTTGCAGCAAGGGCAGAGGAGAAGGGCTTCGTTCTTCAACCGATCATCGAAAGACGGGATCTCGCGCGGATGCTCCTTCGGGAGCCGGGGTGGTGCCGCGATTTCCTCGGACTCAGCGGCCAACTGTCCGCTCTCTCCGAGATT
>CAZIIB010000153.1:0-7803 GCA_964539125.1 uncultured Thermoanaerobaculia bacterium
CTCCCCAGCCGACGGCGGCGCCCGCCGCCTTGGCCACCACGGCCGCCCCGGCCAGGGCCCAGAACGAGAGCAGGATGCCGGCGGCCGTGGCGAGCGCTCCTCCGACCACGGCGCTCCGCCCGAGGCCGGCGCTCCGCACCAGACCGAAGACCTTGAGCGAGAGCACCGGGAGCACGCAAGGCATGGCGTTGAGGATCAGCCCGCCGAGCACCCCGAGCAGGAGCATCGCCACGAGCCTCTGGCCCGTCACTCCCGCCGAGCGGGTCGGTCCGGCGGAGGCGGCCGGCGTGCCGGCCGAGGGCCCTCCACCCGGAGCTCCGGCGACGGGGAGTGCGGCGGCGGCGGCGCCCGCGCTCGGGGCCTCGAACAGCGCCGGGTCGACCGGATTCCCCGGCTCCCCGATGGGCAGGGCGAGCTCGGCCCGCACGTCGGTGGGCGGCAGGCACTGCTTGTCGTCGCAGGACTGGAACGAGAGCACGCCGCTCACCGCGACCTGGTCCTGAGCCACGGACTCGGGGATCATCAGGTCGGCGAGGATCACCACCGTGCCGTCGTAGACCGCGAGCGGCTCCTCCTCGAACGCGAAGGTCTTGAGCTCGTGGGGCGGGTAATGGACCTCGGCCGCGGCCCAGCCGTCGGGCAGCTCGAGCCGCAGCTCGGTGGGGATCAGCCACTCGAAGGTGGGGGTGTGGCTGTTGACGTGCCAGCCGGGGTCGATGGTCACTCGCGCCGCGATCCGGGCGGGGGAGCCGGGCGCGTAGGAGGTGTGGTCCGCGAGCAGCTCGAGGTGCGCCTTGGGCTCTGCGCCGAAGCCCTTGGCGGCGGCCGGCGAGCTGGCGAGGAGCGGCCAGAGGACGGCTCCGAGCGTGAGAATGGTCCAGGTCGGGATGCCGGGGCGCGGTGGGCGGATTCGGCTCATCGGTCTCGCCTTCGGGTGTCGGTCGTACTTTGAGAGTGTGGGAGGTCCGGCGCTCGGGGTCCCGCCGCTCGACACTCGGCGCGCCCCGGGAGGTTCAACCCCTGCGACGCGACCACAGATTCCCGCGAGTGGGCCGTCGCGCCGCCGCACGGCGCGACTCCCGATGCCCCCAGATTGACACCGAAGGCCGTCCAGGCTACCGTTGCGCGGTTCCTCTGGAAACGCGTCGGGCCCCGAGGGCCGCAACGCCCGATCGAGCCGGTGCCCTCCGGCAGGGATCGATCGGCTCAAGGAAAGGATCCTCACCATGTCGTTGCCCAGGAGACCGCGATTCCTCCTCCTCGCGGGCATCCTCGCCCTGCTCTTGCCACTCTCCGCCTTCGCTCAGCAAGGCGATCCGGGCACCGTGACCCTGATGCTCGCGAGCAATGACGGCTTGCGCGCCCAGGGAATGGACTACATCGTCCAGCAGATCGACTTCTTCAGCCGCGACGGCAGCCGATCCTCGGCCCGACTCTTCCAGCAGGGGTTTCGCTGGGTGCCGGGTGATGCGCGCCGCGGATCCTCGGACGCCTCGCTCTCCTATCTGTTCGACGGCTCCTGGGGCGACCTCGGCCCCGGCGGCATCTCGCGCCAGGGGGTCGAGGACGCGGTGAACCGCGCGGTGGCGGTCTGGAGCCAGGACTCCTGCCTGGACGCAGTGCCGCTGGTCGACCGGGGCGAGGCCACGGGCGACGTGACCGTCTTCGACTTCGTGGCCGGCGCCGGCGGCCTGGGCGACCCCTTCGCGGCCGATCTGGTGGTGGCGGGCTTCCAGCCCGGCCTGGACAGCGTCTTCGACTCCAACATCGTCGCTTTCTCGGTGAGCTTCATCTTCGTCGACGCCGACGGCAACCCGACCGACATCGACCACGACGGTCACTTCGACACGGCGCACAACGAGATCTACTTCAACGAGAACCTCGACTGGAGCCTGCACGGCGGCTCCGGGTTCGACGTCGAGACCACGGCGCTCCACGAGCTCGGCCACGCCCTGGGGCTGGGCCATTTCGGGCCGCCGCCCACGAGCGTGATGAACCCGGTCTACGAGGGGATCCGGCGCCACCTCTTCCCCATCGACCACGCCGCTCTCTGCCTGCTCTACGGCGAGCGCTGAGCCGTCCGGGCCGCCGGTCCGATGATACGATCCGCCCCGCATGCGGCTGGCAGAGCGGGTCTCGAGGATCGGTGAGTCGGCGACGCTGAAGGTGATACGGCGCGCGGCGGAGCTGCGCGCCCAGGGGGTCGACGTGGTCGACTTCGGTGCCGGCGAGCCCGACTTCCGCTCGCCGGAGGTGGCGGTGGAGGCGGCCCGCCGGGCCCTCGCCGACGGCTTCACCAAGTACACCCCCTCGAGCGGCATCCCGGAGCTCCGGGATGCCCTGGCCGAGCGCTTCCATCGGGACTTCGGGGCGCCGTGGCGGGGCGCCGACGTGGTGGTGACCGTCGGGGGCAAGGCGGCCCTCTTCGAGCTCGCCCTCGCCCTGTTCGACGAGGGCGGCGAGGTCGTTCTCCCCTCGCCTTGCTGGGTGAGCTTCCCGGAGCAGATCCGCTTGGCCGGCGCCCGGCCGGTCCTGGTGCCGAGCGCGCCCGAGGACGGGTTCCGCCTGCACGCCGACGCCCTCATCGAGGCCCTCACCGAGCGCACCCGCGCGGTCCTGATCAACTCCCCCTCGAACCCCTCTGGCGGCATGATCGAGGCGGCGGACCTGCGCCGGCTGGTGGCGGCCTGCGCGGAGCGGGGCGTGCTGGTGATCTCCGACGAGACGTACGAGCGCTTCGTCTACGACGGTGCCTTCGCCAGCGTCGCGTCGCTCGCGGCCGAGTTCCCGGAGACCGTCGTGCTGGTGGGCTCGTTCTCCAAGACCTACGCCATGACCGGCTGGCGGATCGGCTACGTCCTCGGCCCGCGCGAGGTCCTCGCCCCGGTCGCCAATGTCCAGAGTCACGCCACGTCGAACCCGACGAGCTTCGCCATGGTCGGCGCCCTCACCGCTCTGCGCGAAGCCGAGCCGGACGTCGAGCGGATGATCGCCACCTACCGGAAGCGCCGGGACTTCCTGATCCCGCGGCTCAACGAGCTGCCAGGGTTCTCGTGCCGGCCGCCGGCCGGCGCCTTCTATGCCTTTCCCCGGGTGGCCGAGGCGTTCGGCGAGGGGAGGCGAGGATCGGTGGCGTTCGCCGAAGCCCTGCTCGAGGAGGCCGCCGTGGCGGTGGTGCCGGGCGCAGCCTTCGGGGCCGACGAGCACGTGCGGATCTCCTTCGCGTGCTCGACCGAGACCATGGAGCGGGGCCTCGCCCGGATGGCCGAGCTCCTGGCCGCCGAACCGGCCTGACGGGCACCGTGCCCGAGCTGCCGGACGTCGCCGTCTACGTGGAGGCCCTGGCGCGGCGGGTCGTGGGGAAGCCCCTCGAGCGGGTGCGGCTCGCCAGCCCCTTTCTCCTGCGCTCGGTCGAGCCACCGCTCTCCTCGGTCGAGGGGCGCCGGGTCCTGGAAGTCCGGCGGCTCGGCAAGCGGATCGTCCTCGCCCTCGAGGGCGAGCTCTTCCTGGTCCTCCACCTGATGATCGCCGGCCGGCTGCGCTGGCGCCCGCCAGGCGCCAAGCCGCCGGGGCGCCGCGGCCTCGCGGCCTTCGATTTCCCCTCGGGGACGCTGCTCCTCACGGAAGCCGGAGCGAAGAAGCGGGCCTCGCTCCACCTGGTGGCGGGTGAAGCGGCGCTCGCCGAGCACGATCCCGGGGGCCTCGAGGTGCTCGACGCCGACCTCCCCGCCTTCCGGGCGGCGCTGGCCGCCGAGAGCCACACCCTGAAGCGGGCGCTGACCGATCCCCGGATTCTGTCGGGCGTGGGCAACGCGTACTCCGACGAGATCCTCCATCGCGCCCGTCTCTCGCCCTTCAAGCGCACCGGCGACCTGGCCGAGGACGAGCTCGAGCGCCTCTACCGGGCCACCCGCGAGGTGCTCATCGAGTGGCTCGAGCGCACCCGCGACGAGGTGGGGGAGGAGTTCCCGGAGAAGGTCACCGCCTTTCGCGAAGGGATGGCGGTCCACGGCCGCTACCGCGAGCCCTGCCCGGTGTGCGGCACGGCGGTGCAGCACGTCCTCTATGCCGAGAACGAGGCCAACTACTGCCCGACCTGCCAGACCGGCGGCAAGCTCCTGGCCGACCGGGTGCTCTCCCGCCTGATGAAGGAGGACTGGCCGAAGACCCTGGAGGAGCTCGAAGCGCGGCGCCGCGGATCCTGAGCGCTCCGCCGAGCGGGCAGGGCCGCCGCGAAAGGGTGTAAGCTCGGGGGGCCCCATGCGACCCTGCTTCCACCGTCTCGAACCTCCCACGTAGCCGCATCCGAGGTGCGCCATGCCCCAAGTGCAACTGCCCTCGTCGCTTCAGACCCTGGTCGGTGGCCGAGAGCTGTTGGAGGCCGACGGCGGAACCGCGGCCGAGGTGCTCGCGCGTCTCGAGAGGAGCTACCCCCGGCTGGCCGGCTGGGTGCTCGACGAGCAAGGCCAGTTGCGCCAGCACGTGGCGCTCTTCCGGGCCGGTGAGCGGCTGGCCCCCGACGCGCCGCTCGCGGCCGGCGACCGGGTGGACGTGGTGCCCGCGATCTCGGGCGGCGCGGTGGCCGAGCCGCTGCCGGAGGAGGCGCCTTCCGAGCTCCTGGTCTCCACCCGCAAGGGGCTTTTCGTCCTCCGGGGCGAGCCCGGCGGCCCCATGGAGGTCGCGGCCCGCTGCTTCGAGGGGGTGCCGGTGGAGTTCGCGATGCGCGACCCGCGCAGCGGGCTCTACATCGCCTCGGTGACCCACTGGCAGTACGGTCCCCGCCTCTTCTCGAGCGGCGACCCCACCGCCGCGACCGACGAGTGGCAGCAGGCGGAGGGTCCGGTCTTTCCCGAGGACACCGGGGCGGCGGTGGAGCGGATCTGGGTGATCGAGCCCGGCGAGGCCGAGGGCGAGCTCTGGGCCGGCGTGGCCCCCGCCGCGCTCTTCCGCAGCACCGACGGCGGGCGCACCTGGGAGCTCATCCGGGCGCTCTGGGACGACCCCACGAGGTCCGAGTGGAACCCCGGCGCGGGAGGGCTCTGCCTGCACTCGATCTGTCCCTGGCCGGGGGATCCGAAGCGCCTCGCCGTGGCGATCTCGGCCGCGGGAGTCTGGATCACCGAGGACGGCGGCGCGAGCTGGCGGCGGGGAGGCAAGGGGCTGGTGGCACGCTACCTGCCCGAGGAGGCGCGGGAAGACGCCCTGGCGCTCTGCGTCCACTCGATGAAGCGGGCGCCTCTCTCTCCCGAGACCCTCTACCTGCAGTTCCACGGCGGGGTCTACCGCTCGGACGACGAGGGCGCGACCTGGAACGACATCGCCAAGGGGCTTCCGGCGGACTTCGGCTTCCCGCTGGTGGTCGATCCGCGGGACCCGGCGCGCGCCTTCGTGATCCCCCTCGTCGCCGACGTCGACCGGGTCACCCCGGACGGCAAGCTCGAGGTGTGGGAGACCCGGGACCGGGGCGCCTCGTGGCGCTCGCGCTCCGCCGGGCTGCCTGCCGACGACGCGTACGAAACCGTGCTCCGCCAGGCGTTCTGCTCCGATGGTGGGGATCCCCTGGGCCTCTACTTCGGGGCCACCTCGGGCGAGGTGTTCGGCTCGGCCGACGGCGGAGCGAGCTGGAGCACCATCGCGCGGAGGCTGGCGCCGGTCCTCGCCGTGCGCGTGTCCGCCTGAGCGGCCCGTGGGCATGACCATGACACTGCAGCCCCAGGCAGTCCGGCTCACCCTCCGCCCCGCCTGCGAGCGGGATGTGCCGGCGATCCAGAAGGTGGCACGAGAGGCTTGGGACGCCACCTTCTCGGACCTGATGGGCGAGGCGGAGCGCCGGCGGATGCTCGAGCACCTCTACCCCACGCACAGTCTGTGCGAGGACCTCTGTCATCGCGGCTCCTCGTTTCTCGTGGCCGCCCTTGGCGACGCGGTGGTGGGCTTCGCCGAGCTCGTTCAGGAAGGAGCTTCGGCCGAGGTGGCGCGGGTGGCGGTGCGGCCGGACTGGCAGCGCCGGGGCATCGCGAGCGCCCTGCTCGCCCACGGGCTGGCCGAGCTGGCCGCCGGCGGTGTCCAGGAGGTGACGGCAGCGGTCGAGTCGACCGACGAGGGGTGCCGGCGGCTCTTCGAGCGCCGCGGCTTCCGGGCGGTGGAGCAGGAGATCTCCGAGATCGACGACCTTCGGGTGGAGCTGGTGGAGTACGCTCGGGAGATCCGTGAGCCCGACGAGCTGGCCACCTCCTCCGAGGCGACGATCTGGATCGAGGACGGGACCACCCCCCGGCGGTCCTCCGAACGGGCCCCCCGCTTCGTCACGGTGCTCGAAACCGACGACCCGAGCCGCCTGGCCTTCGCCGAGTCGGTTCTGGACGGAGCCGGAATCGCGTTTGCCATCCGCGGCGAGGTGGCCGAGGAAGGGGGCGAGGTGGGGGAGGGTCCCTCGGAGCGCGGCGCCGAGATCCGGGTGGCGCCGAGCCAGGAGGAGGAGGCCCTGGGGGTGCTCGAAGCCCTCGACGAGGTCGAGCCCGCCCTGGAAGATCAGGGCGAAGCGTGAAGCGGGCAGGCCTCGTCTTCCTGGGCCTGGCGGCGCCGGTCCTCGTGGCGGTACAGCTCGTCTCCGGCCCCGGCTGGCTCGGGGTCCTGTTCGCCGTCCTCTCGGTCCTCTTCCCGGTGGCCCTGATCTCCCTGGGCGCCGCCCGGGGAGGGCGCCTCGCCCGGCCCGTCGCCTGGATCCTGGTGCTCCTCACCCTGGTTCTCGAGGGGGCGGCGGCCGGCGTGCTCGCCCTGTCCGGAGCCCTCGCTCCACGGATCGCCGGGCTGCCGCCCGCCGCGGTGGCCGAGATCGCCGGCGTCTGGCTCCTCCCCCTGCCCCTGGTGGCCCTGGGCTACGCCTTCACGTTCCGGCGCACCGGGCCGACTCGCGAGGACCTCCGACGGCTGCGTGCGCGGCTCGGGCGGAGCCCGGAGCCCTGAGGCCCGTGCCGATCCTCGACGAGCCGGCGATCGCCTTCGCCGCCGGGCTCTACTTCGCCCTGGTGCTGGCGATCGGCGCCTGGGCGGCGCGGCGCACCCGGACGGCGCGCGACTTCTTCATCGCCGGCCAGGGGATCGGCCTCCTGGTCACCGGTCTCGCCACCACCTCGGCGGCCTTCAGCGGCTTCGTCTTCCTCGGCGGTCCCGGGCTGACCTACCGCCTGGGGATCGCCTCGCTCTTCATCGTGGTGTCGGTGAGCTTCACCTCGGGGCTGCTCTGCTGGGTGGTGGGGAAGCGCCTGCGCCTCCTGGCCGAGGCGCGGGAGGTCTTCACCGTGCCCGACGCCGTGGCCGCCCGATTCGGGAGCCGCACGGCGACGGCGCTCGCCGCCCTCGCCGTGCTGGTGGGGACGGTGGCCTACCTGGGTGCTCAGCTCCTCGCCCTGGGCGTGCTCATCGAGGCGATCTTCGGCACCCGGCGCCTCCTGGGGCCCTGGAGCCTCGCGGTGGCGATGGCGGCCGGCGTGGTGCTGATCCTGGCCTACGCCGTGGCGGGCGGCATGGTGGCCGGGGTCTACACCGACCTGCTCCAGGGGGCGGTGATGGTGGGCGCCGCGGTGGCGGTCTTCGCCTACGCGCTCCACGCCGGCGGCGGCTGGACGGAGATCACCCGTTCGATCGCCTCCTCCGAGGCCTTCGGCGCCCGATTCCTCGACCCGCTCGGCACGGTGCCGGCGGCGACCGCCTTCGGGTTTCTGTTCGTCTTCTCGGTGGGCACCCTCGGCCAGCCGCAGATGCTCCACAAGTTCTACATGCTCGACGACCCGGCGAAGCTCC
>CAZIIB010000154.1:0-7095 GCA_964539125.1 uncultured Thermoanaerobaculia bacterium
TGATCGGGTGTGTGTCGCCAGATTTCGCGCACTCCGCCGCAGGCGGAGGCGAGCTCGGGGAGACGGCGGGCGAACTCTCGGGCGGCCGCCACGTCCGGAAAGGTGAAGATCGGCGAGGCCCGGTTCTGGTCGGACCAGAGGCGAACGGTGGCGCCGCCCGACCGGGTGACCGCCACCATGCCCCGCTCGAACGAGCGCACGAGGGCCCCCTCGCTGGTCGCCATGGGCACGTAGAAGGTGCCGCGGGCGTGCTCGCCGTCGATCGCCAGCGGACCGGCCACGCCGAGGGGGACCTGGACCGTCCCCAGCGCGTTCTCCACGTTGCCGCGCAGGGCCTCGGCCGGGCCGGCGAACGCACCCACGTGCTCGAGACGGACGCCGGTCTTCGTCTCCACCCAGGCCCGGCGCGCCGCCAGGTCCTCGGCACGGTACCCCGGGCCGCGGGACCGCGGCACCAGCTCGAGGGAGGGCCGGTCCGGCCGTGAGGTCATCCAGCGGCCTCGAAAGAGCCGAGCAGCAAGGCCTGCGTCGCCCCATGGCGGTCGAGGGCGGTGGCGAGGCCGACACGGGGAGCCGCCAGGTGGGAGCTCTCTGCCCGGACGGCGGGAAACGGAAAGCCCGGGTCGGGCCTCTCGAGGCCGGCCACCCCCGGCAGATCGCCGGTGCGCAGGGTCTCGACCAAGGCGGCGCCCTGGAGCGCACCGGAGGCACCCAGGGCCTCGCCGAGCATCGACTTGACCGCGGTCAGCGGCAGGTCTCCGGCACGCTCGCCCAGCGCGGTGGCGACACCGGCGGCCTCCCAGGCGTCGCGCTCCACGCTGCCGTCGGCACCGGCGCTCCAGCAGTCGACGGACTCGGGGGCGAGATCCGCCGCGTCGAGAGCTCGCTCGACGGCGCGAGCGACCGCTCGCGAAGCCGACGCCCCATCCCGGCCGCGCGAGGGGTCGAACGCCGCGCCGTGGCCCAGGACGCGGGCGAGCGGCGGACGGCGGACCCGGCGCAACGCCGACTCCTCGGCTTCGAGGACCAGGAACGCCGCACCCTCGGCGGGAGCCAGGCCGTTGCGCCGGGCATCGAAGGGCACCGGCCGGGGCTCGGTACCGTCGCCGCCGGAGCCGCACAGGGCGCCGGCGCGGGCGAAGCCGAGGTAGGACTCGAAGCAGAGCTCGTCGGCGCCGCCGGCGAGGACGGCCTCCACGCGGCCGGAGCCCACCTGGTCCGCGCCGTAGGCCAGGGCGGAGAGACCGGCGGTCAGGCCACCGGCGAGGGTGGCGTTGACCCCCGGCAGGCCGTGCCAGATCGCCGCCTGCCCGGCGGCAGCGTTGATCACGCTATTGGCGAAGTCGAACGGCTTGACGTAGTTCGGGCCGGCGGTCAGGGCGCGGCGGTCGAACTCGGAGATCGTGTGGGCGCTGCCATACATGGTCCCGAGCACCAGGCCCACCGTTCGCTCCCGGCGAGCGTCGGCGTCCCAACCCGAGGCACCGAGGGCGAGGTGGGCCGCCACCACGGCGAGGAGGCCCGTGCGGTCGAGAGGCCGGAAGTTGCCCTCGCCCAGGTAGGCCGCGGGTTCGAACGGCGGCACCCGAGCCCCCAGGCGACAGGGAAGCTCGGCGGCCGGCAGGTCCTCGAGAGCAGCCACCGCGCTCTCGCCCCGGCAGAGGGCGCGATGGAACGCCTGCGGGGAGTCACCGAGAGGCGAAAGGACCCCCAGGCCGGTCACCACCACCGGGCGCTCCGCTCCGGCCCCGGTCGGCGTCACGACCGCGGCTCCCGGAAGATGACCGAGGCGTTGTTGCCGCCGAAGGCGTAGGCGTTGTTCATCGCCACCCGGACGGTGAGCTCGCGTGCGTGGTTGGGTACGCAGTCGAGGTCGCACTCGGGATCGGGCTCCTCGAAGTTGAGGGTCGGCGGCACGCGCCCGTCCGCCACCGCCAGGCAGCAGACGACCGACTCGAGGGCCGAGGCCGCTCCCATGGTATGCCCGATCATCGACTTGATCGAGCTGGTGGGCACTCGGCTGGCCCGCTCGCCGAAGACCCGGTGCACCGCCATCGCCTCGATCCGATCGTTGGTCGGCGTGCCGGTGCCGTGGGCGCTGACGTAGTCCACGTCCTCCGGGCCCAGACCGCTCGTCGCCAGCGCCTGTTCCATCGCCCGAGCCGCGCCGGCCGCCTCGGGATGGGCCCCGGTCATGTGGTGAGCGTCGCACGACAGGCCGTAGCCGGCGACCTCCGCGAAGACCCTGGCCCCCCGCTCGCGCGCCCGTTCGAGCGGCTCGAGCACCAGCACGGCGGCCCCCTCGCCGGGGATCATCCCCTTGCGGTGGAGATCGAAGGGCCGGCAGATCTCGGGAGCGATCGCCCCGAGGCGCGCGAAACCGGTGTAGGTGATGCGCGAGAAGGAGTCGGCTCCGCCGGCGAGCATCAGCTCGGCGCGCCCGGAGGCGAGGAGGTCGGCGGCGTGCGCGACGGCGTAGTTTCCCGCCGCGCAGGCAGTGGGAATCATGGCGTTGGGGCCGCCCAGCCCGAGCTCGGCGGCGACTGCGGTGGCGATGGTGTGGCAGGGGTAGCGGTCGACCATCCCGCCGCCCACCTTCGCCAGGTCTCCGGCCACGACCTTGTCATCGTAGCGCTCGATCTCGAGGGGCTCCCCCGAGGTCGTGCCCATGACGACGCCGGAGCGGCCGAGGTCGAATGCGGCGTCGAGCTCCGCCGGATCGAGGCCGGCGTCGAGCACGGCGAGTCGTGCCGCGGCGGCCGCCATCTGGGAGGCCCGGCCGATCGAGGCGGGGTCGAGGACCGCCAGGTGCTCTTCCGCGAGAAAGCCGACGACCTCCCCGCCGCGGTGCACCGGGTGTCGGGAGGTATCGAACGAGGACACCTCCGAGATGCCGCTGCGGCCGGCCAGGAGGCTCTCCCAGAAGGCAAGACGACCCGTTCCGACCGAAGAGACCACTCCCAGGCCGGTAACGGCGACCGGGAGACCCAAGGTCAGGCGACCTCGGCCCGGCCCGCCTTCTCCTGGAGCCGCTCCTCGACCAGCGCGAGAGTCTGCTCCACCGAGTCGAGGCCGCGCATGCGCTCCTCGGGCAGACTGAGCTGGAACTCGTAGTCCACGTCGACCCCGATCTCGAGCAGCGACAGGGAATCGAGGCCCAGCTCCTCGGTGAACGAGGCGTCGTCCCCGATCTCGGCGGGGTCGATGCTCGTGACGTTCGAAATGATCTCTTTGATCTTCGCTCTGATCTCGGCAGCTTCCACAGCTCTGTCCTCCTTGGTCGAATGGTCCGCGCAGAGAACGATTCTCGAGCCGAATGCTCCTCAATCCCGGCGGTCGCCGTGCGTCGCGACACATCGCCGCATGGCCCATAGATCATCGTCGCGGGCAAGCCCTAGTCCGGCCGCCGTCTCACAACACAACTCGAGCTCGCCTCCGGCCGGTGGCCGCGGGCGCTCGTCGGGGGGCGGACCGGCCCTCTACCCGCTCGCCCGAGCGTAACGCTCCGGCTGGAGGCGGTTCGCCGTCGGGCCGGCCCGCACCCGAGATGGCGGGGACGCCCAACCGAAAGAATAAGTCGCCCACAGAAAGCACGTAAGACTTCATGTTGTCAAAAGAAAGCCAGCAGCTCGCACTGCGATGTTACAACCTCTTGAGTCACGATGAAACGCTCCCAGATCATACCCCATGGGTGATCTCCCTCCCTCGGCGGTACACATGGGTCCCTCGGGATAGTCTAGGGGCACCCGATGACGCTACCCCCTTTCCGGCTGGAACGATTCTTCGCGCGCTACGAGTTCGCGGTCGAGCACCTGCTGTGCGCCTCGGACTGCGAGAGCGTGACGGTCGGCGAGCTCCTGGCGCTCGAATCCGGTGCCGAGGAAGCCTTCGCCGAGCTGAGCCTGGGCTACACCGAGTCGGCGGGCCAACCGGAGCTGCGTCGCGAGATCGCCGGGCTCTACCGGGCGATCGATCCGGACGAAGTCCTGGTCTTCTCCGGCGGCGAGGAGGCGATCTACGCCCTCGCCCAGGCGGCCCTCGAACCGGGCGATCCGGTCTTCGTCCACTTCCCCGCCTATCAGTCCCTCCACGAGCTGGCCCGTGCGCGCGGCTGCGACGTGGCGCTCTGGCGCGCCCGGGAGGACGAGGGCTGGGCTCTCGACCTGCGGGCGCTGAGCTCGGCGGGCCGGGGCGGCGCGGTGCTCGTCAACACCCCCCATAACCCCACGGGGTGGGTGCTGGCTCCGGACGAGCTCTCCGATCTCGCGGAGCTCGCCCGGGAGGACGGGCGGCGGCTGATCGTGGACGAGGCCTACCGGCTCCTGGAGCACGACCCCGCGGATCGCACCCCCGCCGGCTGCGATCTCGACCCCCGCGCGGTGTCGCTCGGGGTGTTGTCGAAGTCGTACGGGCTCGCGGGCCTGCGGATCGGTTGGGTGGCGACCCGGGACCGGGAGCTCCGCGAGCGGCTGGCCGGGGTCCGGGACTACCTGACGATCTGCTCGAGCGCGCCGAGCGAGCTCCTGGCGACGGTCGCGCTACGCCACGGCGACGAGCTGGTGGCGAGGAACCTCCGGCTCGTGCGGGAGAACCTGGAGCTCTTCGCCGGCTTCATGGAGCGCTGGGCCGACCGGTTCGAGTGGGTGCCGCCGCGGGGCGGGCCGGTGGCGTTTCCGGCGTTGCGGGGCGAGGAGGGGGCGAACCGGTTCTGCCGGCGGGTGCTGGAGGGGTGTGGGGTGTTGTTGTTGCCGGGGAGCGTGTTCGATGACTGGGATCATCGGCATGTGCGGGTGGGATTCGGGCGGCGGGGGTTTCGGGCGGGGTTGGAGAGATTCGAGGAGTGGCTGTCGGGGGATCTGGACGGAGGTTGAGGTCGTTGGAGCGGGCGTGCCGTGGACACGGGCCGTGGCGGCCGGGGTTCGGCGGCAGACTGCGCCGGCGAACCCCGGCGCGTCCCCGGCCCTGCGTAGGACCGGCTCGTGAACCGCTGGGCCCCTCCGCCCGAAGGAGGGGGGTGAGAGGGTGGATGGGCGGGACCGGCGGATGAACCGCTTGGCCCCCTCCGCCCGAAGGAGGGGAGAGAGGGTGGATGGGCGGGACCGGCGGCCTCGGCGGGCCTTCGCCACCCGGCTCTCGAACGCTTTTTCCCCTTGTCGTTTCGACCGGAGCCTCGGGCGAAGCCCGAGGTGGAGTGGAGAAACCTCAGCGGGAGGTCGCGGTCACAGCCCGAGCTGAATCAACAACCCGCAGGCCGCTAACGCCGCTCCTGCGGTGGCGTGGGACCAGCGGTCCAGGCTGGCCAGGCGCAGGCGGTCGAGGCCCGCCAGGGAGAGCGTCACGATGGTGGTCATGGTCACCAGGGTGGCGGCTCCGAAGATCGCGGTGACCACCACCACCCCCCACACGCTGTGCTCCGCCGCCGGTACCATGACCAGCGGGATCAGGGGCTCGCACGGGCCGAAGACGAAGATCGTGAACAGGATCCACGGGGTCATGACCTGCGCCGTGGTCTTGGCCTGCGCGGGGGCGTGCACGTGGGCGTGCTCGGCCTCGTGGTGGTGCTCGTGGTCGTGGACCACGCCACCGGCGTGGGCGTGCCAGTGGCGGTGGGGACGCCGGCGGATCGCCCGGTGAACGCCCCACGCCGCGTAGGCCAGGCCGAAGCCCAGCAACAGCCAGCCCGCCACGTGGCCGCGGAAGGCCTCGACCCACTGCAGGCCGCCCAGGGCCAGCCCGAGGGCGATGCCCAGGGTGCCGAGCACCACCGAGGAGCCCACGTGTCCCACCCCGCAGAGCAGGGTGATGGTCAGCGTCCGGGCGCGGGACCAGCCGCCCGCCTTCGACATGGCGACGAACGGCACGTAGTGGTCGGGGCCGGCCGCCGTGTGAACGATGCCGATCAGGGCCGCGGTGGCGGCGAGCGTGGTCAGGGAGGAGGCGTCCATGGGCTCTTACCAGTCCTGCTCGAGCTGGTCCATGTCGTGGATGCGGGCGGCGGCCTCACGCACCGCCGCGAGGGCCAGGTTCTGCCCGCGGGCCTCCAACCAGTCGAGCCAACGGCCGAACCCCTCGCCGGTCACCGCCGAGACCGGCAGCATCACCGGCTCGGGGTTGACCCGCGCCAGGTTCTGGGCGATCCGCTCCACCGAGACGCCCGGCAGATGGGGCAGCAGATCGACCTTGGTGAGCAGGACCAGGTCGGCCTTCTGGAACATCACGGGGTACTTGAGGGGCTTGTCCTCGCCCTCGGTCACCGACAGGGCCACCACATTGGCCTCTTGGCCCAGGTCGTAGATCGCGGGGCACACCAGGTTGCCCACGTTCTCGATGAAGAAGAGGTCGAGCCCGCGCCAGGGCAGTTCGTGGAGCGCGTCGTGCAGCAGGCGGGCGTCGAGGTGGCAGGCCGAGCCGGTGGTGATCGTCTTCGACACGATCCCGGCCGAAGCCAGGCGCGCGCCGTCGTTGTCGGTCGCCAGGTCGCCGCTCACCGCGCCCAGACGCCGCCGGCCGGCCAGGAGCTTGGCCGTGGTCTCGAGCAGAGCCGTCTTGCCCGCCCCAGGCGACCCCATGAGGTTCAGAGCCAGCACTCCGGCCTCCCGGAAGTGCTCCCGGTTGTGTGCCGCTCGGCGGTCGTTGTCCGACAGCAGGCTCTCGCGCACGTCGACGGGGACGATCTCGGGGTCACCGCAGCCACAGTCCTCACACATCACGCTACCTCCATCTCGATTCGCTCGAGAACGATCTCGTCCCCCGCCTCCAGGCGGGCGGGCAGTCGACAGTCGGGACAGCGAAGAGCTTCGCCGGGCGCCACCGGGCGGCCGCATGCCGGGCAGGACCAGCGAGCGGCCACCGGGTGGACGGTGAGCTCGGATTCGGCGCACAGGGTGCGCTCTCGAAAGGTCTCGTAGGCGGTCTCGAGGAGCGCCGTCTCGATGCCCGAGAGCTCGCCGATCGAGACGTGCAGGCGGTGGATCGCCGTAGCGCCGTGGGCGCGCGCCTGGCGCTCCACCTGCTCGAGCAGCGCCTGGACGATCGAGTATTCGTGCACGGCCTTCAGCGCTCCGCTCCGGAAAGCCGCTGGAATTCGTGCTCCGA
>CAZIIB010000154.1:7105-7727 GCA_964539125.1 uncultured Thermoanaerobaculia bacterium
CGTTGCGCTCCTTGCGACATACCTGGAGGTATGCCTCGGTCGCGCGCCTTGCCGGGGCGGCACCTCGGCACCCTCGGTTCGCGACCGTCTTTCCGGGACGGAGCGCTTCAGGCCGGGCGCTATCGGACTCCTCTTCCGGCCGCTCCCACCAGATCCACGGGGGGCGCGGGACGGCGCGCCGGACGGCGGGCGCCCCCAGGCGCTCCAGCTCGGCGCGCACCGCCGAGCCGACGGCCGGCAGGGCGGCGCGCACCGCGGGGCTGAGCTCGGTGCCCAGCTCGACCCGCCCGGGGACGACGCCCACCACGAGGACCTCCTCCAGCGCCCGGCCGGCGAGCTCGGCCGTCAGGAGCGCCTGGCGCAGGTCGGGGTCTTGGGGCGACAGCCGCGGTGCGGTGGGCATGCGCATCACGTCGTCGCGCCGGTAGAAGCGCAGCTCGCCCGCCTTGCCGGTGGCGCGCAGGGTGTCGATCACGATCACCGCGTCCAGGTCCATCAGAAACTGAACCAGCTCGGGGCCTGGCGTACCCGCATCGTGGAGCGAGACCTCCGGAGGCAGCGCCCACTCGGCGTCGAGGAGCTCGACCGCGTACGGCCCGATGCCGTCGTCCCCCATGAGGAC
>CAZIIB010000155.1:0-1525 GCA_964539125.1 uncultured Thermoanaerobaculia bacterium
CGGTCCCTGAACACCGGGCCGAGGGACAGGAGGATCGAAGGCCTGGTCTGTCCCTGGCGTTCCCGGACCCGGCTCTCCGGGGCCCCACTCTCGGGAGAGGGGCGCTCGGGCACGAAGACGAGGATCAGGAGGAAGGCCAGGATCGACAGGGCGGCCATGGCGTAGAAGGGGGCCGCGATGGAGAACCGGTCGTTGAGATACCCGCCCAGGCCCGGGCCCAGGGCCGAGCCGGTGAAGAGGGAGATGTAGAAGAGGTTGAGGATCTCGCCTTCGCGGCCGACGGGCGTCAAGTCGCCGACGTAGGCCTGGGCGACGGGGGTGACCAATACCGTGGCCAAGCCTTGGAGGGCCCGGAGAACGGTCAAGGATCCGGGGGTGCTCGCAAGGACGAAGGCGACGGAGACGAGAGCGAGCAGCAGGAGCCCGGCGATCATGAGCTTCTTGCGCCCTCGCCGGTCGGAGATCTCGCCGATGATCGGCGCCAGGACGCCCCGGGAGAGGGCGAAGGCGGCGAAGATGACGCCCAGCTCGATCCCGGAGGCGCCGGTGCTCTTGGCGTAGCGCGGCAGGATGGGATCGATGATCCCGAGGCCGAGCATGGCGATGAGGGTGGCGAGGAAGAGGCTGACGAAGATCTTGCGGTTCATGCGCGGGGCCCGGGAAGCCCGAGGATTTCACAGGCGGGCGAGGTTGCCCTGGGCCGGCAGGTGAAGCCTCGTCAGCCGTGGTCACGGCAAGAGGAATCTGGTCTGGATTGACTTAGTCAAGGACTTAGTCTAGCCTCACAGCATGTCTGGTCCTGCCCCGGTGAACGTCCACGAGGCCAAGACCCATCTGTCCCGGCTTCTGCGCCAGGTCGCAGCCGGCGAAGAGATCGTGATCGCACGGGCTGGTGTACCGGTCGCTCGCCTCGTCCCCGTCGAGCCACGGCCTCGCCGGGTCTTCGGGGTGGATCGGGGCCGATTCGACGTGCCCGAGGACTTCGACGCGCCCCTGCCCGAGGACGTCCTCCGGGATTTCGAGGGATGAAGGCCCTACTGGACACCCACGTTTGGCTCTGGCTCCAGACGGCTCCCGAGCGGCTCACCGGAGAAGCTCGAGAGCTCGTGGAGGATGCCTCGAACGACCTTTTCCTGTCGGCCGCGAGTGCCTGGGAGATCGCGATCAAGTACGCCTTGGGCAAGCTGCCGCTCCCGGAGCCTCCGGACCGTTATGTACCGAGTCGCCTGGCCCTGAGCGGCACGACGCCATTGCCGTTGGACCAGCGGCACGCCCTGCACGTGGCGGCACTTCCTCCCCATCACCGAGACCCGTTCGACCGCCTCCTGGTCGCGCAGGCTCAGCTCGAGGGACTCCTTCTGGTGACGGCGGACAAACAATTCGGGGCCTATGAGGTGCGGATCGTCGACGTGACGTAGAGCGAGGGCCGGCCCCTTGGCTCGGCCTCGGCGGCGAAGGCGACTCCCTGGGCGACGTCGGGCAACGAGTCCCCGGGCGGTGGCGAGCTCCTCCAGACCGGCGGCGG
>CAZIIB010000155.1:1535-7718 GCA_964539125.1 uncultured Thermoanaerobaculia bacterium
CCCCCCGGGGGCGCGGGGGGCCCCGCGGCCCGGGGGGGGGGCCTTGCCCCCCCCGCCGGGGGGGGCCCCCCCGGCCGCCTAGGCGGCCCGCCCCGCCGGCCGGTCGCCACCGGCCCCGCGCGTGGTTCCAAGAACCAAGAGTGCTTCGGAGAGCCCGGAGCGGGTCGCATCCTCGATGACGGCGACGGGCGGCGTCAACCCTCACCGTGCCGCCGGCAGGGTGCCGAGCACGAATGAGCTCTGGTCACGATCCGCCGGCGGCGTTCGCCGGCCTTCCCCACAGAGCGACGCGATCTCGCAGCCACGCCTCGACGTCCGGCCATCCGGACGGCCCAAAGCCGACCCGGCGATGGAGAGGCACGTCTTTCCCTTCGGTCACGATGCGCAGCCCGTGATCGGCCTTCGGAACGACGACGAGCCGGTAGTCCGGGTTCCCGGCTCGTTTCAGGGCGGCATCCATGCGCGGCCGGTTGATCTCCGGGACGACGTTCCGGTCCTTTGCTCCGAACAGCGCGATGAGCGGAGTCTTCACCGTCTCCAGCGTGGGAAGCGGATCGTACGCCATGTTCATCCGGGTCCACTCCCAATCGGGATCGTCCGATTTCGCGGGCTCCACGACGTCGTCCGGGACACCGGCCTCGACGGCCTCGCGCCGCAGCTTCGCGTACGTCTCCCAGCCTTTGCCGGTCGCCGCGTAGGCCCAGGCCGCGTCGAGCATCCTGCGGACGAGCTCACGCTTCTGCGGACCCACCCCGTCATCCTCCAGCTCGTGGAGCCGTCGGGTCGTCTCCTGCGAGGCCGGCGAGACCGCCGGCGGCACGAAGAGCACGAGGAAGTCGATGCTCGGGTCGATCGAGGCGGCGAGGGGTGCAATCCATCCGCTCCGGCTCCGCCCGGTCAGCCCCACCTGGTCCGCGATGACACCCGGCCGGCTCCGGAGGAAGCGGACGGCCGCCGCGGCGTCACGGGCGGTCTGGGAGAAGGGAACGGTCTCCTCGCCGCCGGACTCTCCGAACCCCCGTTTGTCGTAGATCAGCGTCACCATGCCGAACGACGCGAAGATCGACGCGTCGCGCCGGTTGACCTCTCGGTCGGCCCAGTTCGATCCGCCGAGGACGACCGCTCCGGGAAGTGGCTGCGCGCCGGCCGGCCGGAGGATCGTGCCCGCCAGGGTGGCGCCGTCGCTCTCGAACGCCACCTGCTGCTCGACGAGCTCCGTGCGGTCACCGTGGATCGCCGGCCGCCCGGCTTCCTTCCATTCGATGCCGGTCACCCTTCCCTGGTCGTCCCGGACGAAGCTCGCCTCGGCGTGGACCGGCCATGGAACGTACATCGCGCTGCCGGCGAAGAAGCGATCTGTGTCGACGGGAAACAGCGTCCCGAAACGTCCCGTCGCGATCCGGGTGAAGAGAAGCTCTCCCCAGAAACGGGAGCTGATGACCAGGTCCCCTCCCGGATCGAGTCGGTAGATCCCCTCCAGGTCCTTGAACTGCTCCGGTGGCGTGCGGCTGATCCGTCGCGGGGAATGGTCGAGCTCGAAGTCACCGTGGTGTCCGACCCAGTCGATCGACCCGCTCGCGCGTTCGCCATCGATCGTCCCCTCGAGGGTGATCACCTTGCCGTCGGGCCGGACTCTCCGCAGGAAGAACCTCGCCGGTGTCCACTCGAGGGTCTCGACGGGAAGGTCGTAGCGCCGGCCGACCAGCTCGTCGAAGCGGGCGACGAGACCGTCCGGGCCCGGTTCGACGCGCATGCGAAGCGGGAGATCGGACCCTTCATCGAGGTAGGCCCAGCCGACCCAGTCGCCGGTCGGCGGCGCCTTCGGTTCCGCCAGCCCGGCACTCGACGTCCCGAAGATCGCCAGCACCATGATCAGTGTCCATCCGCTCGTCCGGGTCATCGTCCGCCTCCCTTGCGTGCCAATCTATTGGCATAGTGCCACTCTATTGGCACCATGTCAACACGGTGACATCAACCATCGATCAAGGGCGCGAACGGAAGGACTACTCCCAGGAGAGGAGACCGCTGCGGGAGTGACGCTTCGGGAGCCGCTCGAGGATGCGCAGGAGCAGGGCGCGATCGAGCGGGCGGCGGATGCCGTCGTCACGAAACTCGGTGCCGCCCGGCGTGGCGGTGAGGACTCGCAGCCTGCGAGTCTCCCGATTCCAGGCGAACGCCGCGAGCCAGCCGCCGGGCTCGACCCTGATCGAGCCGTCCGGGCGGGAGAGGATCGGTCCGCGAACGAAGGCCCCGATCCTCTCGCCGCGGTCGTACCAGCCGGCCTGGAACGCTCCGGTATCGGGATTGCGCGAGCTTCCGGGAACGCCGAGGATCACCGAGCCGCTGGTGTCCTCCACGGGAGCGGAGGCGACCGCGGGATCGGCGTTGAGGGCACCGATGAAGGTGTCGGGGTGATCCCGCCAGTCGGGAGCGAGCCGGCGAACGAGGGCCTGGACCGGCGCGATCGAGGGATCCGTGCCCTCGGCCGCGATGCGCACCTCGTCTCCCTCCTCCCAGGCGGCCAGGTAGGACAACCTCCCATCCGGAGCGTGATGGAACGAGAGGAACAGCCCGCCGGGCCCGAGGAACGGCCGGTCGTGGATCAGCGCGAGCAGATCCACCGGTCCCTCGACGAACATGCCCCCAGCATCCCTCTCCGCGCTCCAGCGCAACTGTTGGGGCTCCCGCCGCGGAAGGTCTTGCGCCGGGTGTGCGAGCTCATCGGTCGAAGCGGCCGGCAGGGAGCTCGCCATGAGCCGGGTCGTCCCGGTGAGCCAGAGCAGAAGAATTGCACCGACCAGGGCGATTCCGACGGACAGTCTTCCCGGCTCTGCCCGGCGGCGCTCCTCGAACAACGCGTCGATCCGCTGCTGGAGAACGCCTCCCGAGATCGCGCTCGCCCGCCGGAGGCCGCTCCCGCGAGCCACCGCCAGCAGATCCTCGGCGTATTCGGAGGCCCGCGAGCCGCCGCGAAGCACCTGATCGTCGCAGGCGAGCTCGCTCTCCTGCCGCAACCGCAGTGCCGCATACCGCGCGAGGGGATGCCACCAGAAGAGAGCGACCGCGAGCTCCCCGACGAGGGTGTGGAGCGGATCGCGTCTCCGGAGGTGGGCGAGCTCGTGCGTCAGGACGCGCCGTCGGCGCGGAGCGTTCCACGACTCGTAGGCGTGCGGCAGCAGGAGCGCCGGCCGCAGCACGCCGCATCCGGCCGGAATACCCACCTCCGTGCTCCGGAACATCCTGACCGGCCACCGAATCCCGAGCTGTGCCGCAGTGCGCTGGAGGTCCTCCAGGATCCCGGCGTTCGTGACCGGCTCCGCGCCGTGGAGAAGGCGAGCGATCCGAATGCGCGCGATCACGTCGCGAGCCAGGAGGAGCAGCGTGCCGATCGCCCAGATCACGACCAGCGGTGGGAGGGGCGAGCCTCCTTCCCGGGCGACGAGGCGGTTGGAGCCCGGAACGTCCCCCGGCAGAGCTGCCAAGCCTCCCGAGGGGCGGACGGCGGGCGAACCCGGGACGCCGGAGCCCTGCCCGGTCCATGCGGTGGCGAGCTGCGAGTGGAGCTGGAGAGGAGGTGAGAAGACGGCGACCGGGATCAGGAGCAGGAGAGCGAGGAGCGCGAGGCGCCAGATGAGGTGCCGCTGTGCCGCGGAGCTCCTCGCGAGGAGCCGGCAGACGCCGGCCGTGGCGAGAAGCAGAACGGTGCTTCTGAGAGCGAGTGCGGCGATGGCCGGTCCGCCCCACCGGGCGACGAGCGGACCGAGAGAGGTCACTTCCCCTCCCGCCGCCGCTCCTGGATCCGCCGCTCGATCGCGTCGAGCTCTTCCTCGCTCAGCTCACTCACGGAGGAGTCGAGAAGGGTCGACATCGCCTGGGCCGCAGATCCCCCGAACAGCCCGTCGACGATCCGCCCCAGGGTGGTCGCCCGTGCCTCGGCGACCGGCACCGTCGGCAGATAGACGTAGCGCGGCCCGTCGACCCGATGCCGGAGAAGCCCCTTCTCTTCGAGCTTGCCGAGCATCGTCCGCACGGCGCTGTAGCTGGGTGGCGCTTCGAGATCGTCGAGCACTTCGCCCACCGTCGCACCGCCCCGCTGGTAGATCACCTGCATGATCTGGCGCTCGCGGCGTCCGAGATCGAGCAGCGGCGGCCTGGAGCTCCGGCTCGGGCGGCCCATGGGTGCCAATAGAGTAGCACACCGTTGCCCCGCTCCACAGCCTGTCTACTGGCTCGAGTCGCCAGGCGCCGGGTCCCGGTCTCCCGGGATCGGTCCGTAGCGCTCCTCATAGTCGGCCAGTTGCCGCTCGAGAAGAGCCATCACAGCCCTCGCGTGCTGAGGGGACATGTAGACCTGGATCGCATCGCTGATGGTGACACCTTCCGCGCGTTCCGTTTCGAGCTTGCGCCGGCCGAACCTGAGGATGACGTCGTAGGGGCTGGTGACGGCCTGCGCGATGTTCGAGTAGAACGTTGGGATCTCGTCCTGCTCGTAGCGGACGGTCTGGTTTCCGGCGTCGGTCTTGGTCATGCTCGCCTCTTACGCCGCCGAGGTGGTTCCCCAGACGAGAGGTCGCGCCGACACGCTGAGCTGCGAGTCGCCCTCCTCCCGGTAGGTCGTCGAGGAGAGCTCGCCACGATCGGATCTCGGTTCCTCGCGCCATCGGAGCGCGTTCTGTCGGTCGATCACGACGATGTGGGCGGCGGCCTGGAGGGGGTCGAGAATGCGTTGCATCTGCTTGATGGTGAGGTTGTCTGCCGAGCGCAGCACCTTGCTCACGTAGGCCTCGCTCTTCTCCAGCTCTCGGGCGAGCTCGCGTTGGCTGGCGCCCCTGCGCTCCAGCATCCTCCGGACTCCCCGCGAGAACTCCATGATCGCCACCTCGGTCCAGTGATCCGGCGATATCGCGGCCTCGTCCAGGACGGCAGCGAAGTCTTTGCCTGTCTCGGTTCGTGCCATGGTCACTCCTCCTGGTCCTTGCGTCGGTCTTCGAGGTATCGCTGACGGAGCCGGATCGCCTTGGGGAGCGCATCTACCGGCGTCGATGCGTCGCGCTTCGTGAAGGCGTTGGCGCAGATGATCTGCCTGGGACGGTTTCCCTCGAACCAGAGCACTCTGTACGCCGGGAAGGGCCGCCGCCCGAGACGGAACTCCGAGATGCCTTCTCTGAGCCGCTTCGTGGAGGGAACGATCCCGCTGCGCCCCTTGGCCTCGGGCGGTGGGCCGTTGATGGGCAGGTCGTCTCTGAGGAAGGCGGCCACCTCCTGGAAGAGTTCGGGCTCCTGGGCTCGGAGGTCGAGCAGATGCTCCAGCACCTGGCATTGGCCCGATTCGTTTTCAACCGCCTGGACATCCCACAGGTCACGGGCGATCTCTTGGGTCCTCATCTTAGCCCAGTCCATTAAGCTCGTCAATGGACGGACGACCAAGCGCGGGCATGGTTTCTCTCTGGGGTTGAGTCGGCGAGTGTTCCTCCAGGCTGCAACTCCTGGACGACAGTGAAGTGACGCCGCTTCCTCCCGAAGTGTCGGCAAGCGTAGCGCGCCCCCGCATTACTTCGCAAACATGCGAATGCGAGGGACCTCGAGGTCTGGGAAGGCGCAAGCGTAGACTATCGACGCAGCGACGGCTCGTCGGTTCGGTGGCTCCTGAGGACGAGATGACGTCTTTGGTGCAGGGCTTGTTTGGGCTCGTGATCCTGGTTCTCGGGATTCCCTTGTACCTGGGGAAGGTGCCGCCGAACTCGCTCTATGGGTTGCGGACCCGGAAGACGCTCGAGAACAAGGAGATCTGGTATCGGGCGAATCGCTTCGCCGGGCTGGTTCTGGTGTTGGGTGGCGGGGTGGTGTTGCTGGCCTGGGCGCTGGTTCCCAGGTCGGCGTTCGAGGGCCCCTGGGGGCTGGCGATCCTCCTGGGAGTCGTGGTCCTGGCGCTGGTTCTCTCGACGGCATACGCCGCGCGTCTTTGACAGGGCGTCGCGTGAGTCGGCCGAAGCGGTGTTGGATTCGGAGGGTCGGCGAGATCAGAGGAGCGGGCTTGCCCCGGGGCCGGCAGGGGGCCGGGGCCTCCGCCCGGTCGGCGGCTCCCGAGCCCGCATTCGGCGGGGGTGGGATCCGGGCTGGCGTCGGGCGCCCGGCGCTGGCCGGACTTCCACCGCGAGCCCTGGGCGTTCCGCTGAGGCTTCG
>CAZIIB010000156.1:0-7701 GCA_964539125.1 uncultured Thermoanaerobaculia bacterium
GCACGAGGATCTTCGGCATCCGCCAGTGCTCCGCCGCCTACGCCACGGAGCCGCAGTACCACCCGCTGACCGTCGGCAGCGCCATCGCCTCCGACCCCCACTACTCGGACCCGAAGCTGACCGGCTCGGACGCGATCACCTACGAGATCCCGTTGACCGATCTCGCCGGAGAGCCCGCCTCGGTACGGGCGACCCTCGAATACCAGACCATCCCGCCCGGCTACCTCGCCGCCCGCTTCCGGGATGGCTACCAGGTGAGCACGTCGTCGCTCCTGCCCGCCACGGAGCGCTCGGTCTACCTCAACAGCCACCTCGACACCGACCTCGGGCTCACCAGCACTCACCCGGACAACCCCGGCCTGCGCCTGGTCGACCGCTGGACCATGAACCTCTACCAGGCGGAGGCGGCGGTGAGGTGAGGCGCGGCGGTCGCTGGGCGGCGCCTCACCCGCCGGCGGTCGCGTCGGCCGCGCCCCGGAAGCGGGCGCGCCAGCGCAGCGCCACCCGGACCAATGCGATCAGCACCGGCACCTCCACCAGCGGTCCGATGACTGCGGCGAAGGCGACTCCCGAGCCGATCCCGAAGACCGCCACCGCCACGGCGATGGCGAGCTCGAAGTTGTTGCTCGCCGCGGTGAAGGAGAGGGTGGCGGTCTTCGGGTAGTCGGCTCCCGCCCGGCGCCCCATGGCGAAGCTCACCAGGAACATGACCACGAAGTAGACGAGGAGCGGAGCCGCGATCCGGAGCACGTCGCCCGGCGCCGCCAGGATGCGCCGGCCCTGGAGGCTGAACATGGCGACGATCGTGAAGAGGAGCGCCACCAGGGTGAGGGGCGCGATCGCCGGCACGAAGTGGGCCTCGTACCATCCCCGGCCCCGGGCGCGGACCAGGGCGAAGCGTGTCGCCATGCCGGCCAGGAATGGGATGCCCAGGTAGACGAAGACGCTCTCGGCGATCTCGCCCATGGTCACGTGCACCACGGCGCCCTGAAGCCCGACGAGCGGCGGGAGGACCGCCAGGAAGAGCCAGGCGTAGAGGCTGTACGTGAGGACCTGGAAGAGGCTGTTGAAGGCCACCAGGCCCGCGGCGTACTCGGCGTCGCCGCCGGCCAGGTCGTTCCAGACGATCACCATGGCGATGCAGCGGGCGAGGCCGATCAGGATGAGGCCGGTCATGTACTCGGGCCGGTCGCGCAGGAAGAGGACCGCGAGGCCGAACATCAGCACCGGCCCGACGAGCCAGTTCTGGACCAGCGAGAGCCCCAGGAGCCGCCAGTTGCGGAAGACGTCGGGCAGCTCCTCGTAGCGCACCTTGGCCAGCGGCGGATACATCATGAGGATCAGCCCCAGGGCGATGGGCACGTTGGTGGTGCCGACCTGGAAGCGCTGCCAGAAGGCCTCGACCCCGGGGACGAGGGCGCCCAGGCCGACGCCGGCGGCCATGGCGAGGCCGATCCAGAGGGTCAGGTAGCGATCGAGGAACGACAGGCGGTGGGCGATGCCTCGGGACATGGCGGAGCCTCGTGGGACGTGGGGTGGAATGGGCAGACGTGGGGAGAGCCGGGGTGACTCACCGGCCGGTCGTCGAAGGTTCCTCGAGCGAGCCGGGCAAGCCGGCGACGAAGTCGCGGATCTCGTCGCGCACCCGGCGGTAGGGAGCGAGCGCCTCCTCCTCGGTGGCGGCCCCGGTGGCGAGGCGGGGCGGGTCCTCGAAGCCGCGGTGGACGATCCGGGCCCGGCCCGGGAAGACGGGGCAGCTCTCGCGGGCTGCGTCGCAGACCGTCACCACCCAGTCGAAGCCCTCGCCGGCGATCTCGTCGACGTGGCGCGAGGCGTGGCCCGAGATGTCGACACCGGCCTCCGCCATCACCCGGACGGCCCGCGGATCGAGCCCGTGGGGGGCCACGCCGGCCGAGGCCGCCTCGATCTCCTCGCCCCGGAGGTGGCGTGCCCAGCCTTCGGCCATCTGGCTGCGGCACGAGTTGCCGGTGCACAGAAAGAGGATCTTCAGCTTCGGTAGCACGCGCTCACCTCGTCGAGGTCGCGTTCACGCACGGCGGCGACGCGCTCGGCGTCACGGGCGGCGGCCGGGTCGTCCCGCCGGGTCTCCAGAACCCAGGACAGAAGCTCCAGCGCCCGGGGAGACGCGCCGGGTCCGGCGAGGCGGTAGAAATGCCAGCGGCCCTCCTTGCGCCGCTCGACGAGGCCCGCGTGCTGGAGGATGCTCATGTGCTTCGAGACCGTCGAAGGCGCCAGGCCCAGGACCTCGATGAGCTGGCACAGGCAGAGCTCGCCCTCGCCGAGGCAGGCGAGGGCCCGAAGCCGGGTTTCGTCGGCGAGGGCCTTGGTCAGGACGAGGAGTGGAGTCACGGCGTGAGGCGGCTGCCAGTTCGTTGCATGGCGAAGTGTAGCAGCGGCTGGCCGGCCCTGCAAGAGACCACGGCCTCGAGCAGACCCGGGCTGCTAGCCTTCGCGACCATGAAGCCACCGCGCTGGAGGCGAGTCCCACCCATCGACGCGCGCCAGCAGCCGCTACGCAGCTCGAAGCTGCGGCTCGCCGCTCTGGGCCTTCTCGGGGTCATCTGCTGGGTCAGCGCGCCGCTGACGTCAGCTCCTCAGCCGGCCGAGGGCTCCAAGAGTGCTCCGCCGGCGCCCCTCGAGTGGCTCGGAGCCGCGACCCTGCCCTTCGGGACCACTTTCGACCGCACGCTCGTGGGCGGGCTCTCGGGCCTCGTCTGGGACCCTGGCGACGGCGCCTTCTACGCCCTGTCCGACGACCGGGGCGAGCACAACCCGGTGCGCTTCTACCGCCTGGCGGTCGATCTCTCGAGGGGCTGGCTCGCCGACGGCGACGTCCGGATCGAAGGGGTGACCTTCCTGAGCGACGGGGAGCACCACCCGTACCCGCGCCGGGGGATCGATCCGGAAGGCTTCGCCCGCGACGCCCGCGGCACCTTCTACTTCGCCTCCGAAGGCGCCGCCGATCGCGGCATCGCTCCGTTCGTCGCGGCGCTTCGCCCCGACGGCAGCGAGGCCCGGCGCTTTCCGCTGCCGCCCCGCTACGCGCCGGACGGTGACGAGCGCCACGGCGTGCGGGAGAATCGCGGCTTCGAGAGCCTCACCGTCACGCCCGATCAGCGATACCTGGTGGCCGCCCTCGAGAACGCGCTCACCACCGACGGGCCGGCGGCCGACGTCGGGGTGTCCAGTCTTTCGCGGATCCTGCTCTGGCCACTCGCCGGCGGAGCTCCGCGCGAGGTCGCCTATCGCGTCGAGCCGGTCTCGGCGACCACGCCCTCGATCCGAGGCCTCCGGGTCAACGGCCTGTCCGACCTGCTGGCACTCTCCGCAGACCGGTTCCTGGCCCTCGAGCGCCAGTACGTGGCGGGCGCGGGTCTGAGGATTCGCCTCTACCGGGTCTCGCTCGCCGGGGCCACCGACGTCTCCAACCTCGACGACCTCGGTCACCAGCCGATCCGGCCGGCCGCGAAGGAGCTGCTGGTCGACCTCGCCGACCTCGGCGTGCCGATCGAGAACTACGAGGGCATGGCTCTCGGCCCCCGCCTCCCGGACGGCCGCCGGACACTGGTCATGGTCTCGGACGACAACTTCAACCCCCTCTTCCAGCGCACGAGATTCGTGGCCTTCGCCGTAGCCGGGCGGATCCTCGATGGCGGCGGCCGCCTTGGCGCGGGGCGTTGACCGATTTCAGACCGACTCCTGACCGAGCGGTGACCTCGCCGGCCGCCCGTCGGCGCTAGGCTGTCGATGAATCGCTCTCCGATCGGGTCCCTCTTCCGGGACCTGGGCTCTAGGAGGCGCTTCAGGGGTCTTTCCATGACGTACAACGCCCTCCTCGTCTACCCCGAGTTCCCTCCCTCCTACTGGGGCTTCCAGTACTCCCTGGAGCTCGTCGGGAAGCGCTCGGCGATGCCGCCTCTCGGACTGCTGACGGTGGCCGGGATGTTTCCCGCCTCGTACCGGCTCCGGCTGGTGGACATGAACGTCTCCGAGCTGACCGACGAGGATCTGGATTGGGCCGACCTGGTCCTGACCTCGACGATGGTCATCCAGCGCCGGTCGTTGCGCGACGTCATCGCGCGCTGCAACGAGCGGTGCAAGCCGGTGGTGGTCGGCGGCCCGCACCCCACGAGCTTCCATTCCGAGATCGCCGGCGCGGACCACTACCTGTTGGGCGAGGTCGAGGAGATCTTCCCGGGCTTCCTCGCCGACTGGGAGGCGGGGGAGGCGAAACGCCTCTACGAGCCGGAGCAGAAGCCGGCGGTCACACTGGCTCCCGTCCCGCGCTTCGAACTGCTCGACCTCGAGGCCTACTCCTCGATGGCGGTGCAGTTCTCCCGCGGTTGCCCCTTCAACTGCGAGTTCTGCGACATCACCAAGCTCTTCGGCCGGGTGCCGCGAACGAAGACCGACGACCAGTTGCTCGTCGAGCTCGACCGTCTCTACGAGCTCGGCTGGCGGGGCCCGGTGTTCCTCGTCGACGACAACTTCATCGGCAACAAGCGCGAGGCCCTGCGCCTTCTGCCTTCCGTGGCCGAGTGGCAGCGGAAGCGCAATCACCCGTTCGACCTCTACACCGAGGCGAGCGTCAACCTGGCCAAGCTCGAGCCCCTGATGGACGCCATGGTGGACGCTGGGTTCACCATGGTGTTCCTGGGGATCGAAAGCCCGAACCCGGTCGCTCTCCAGCAGACCCAGAAGGTCCAGAACACCGAGCGGGGCAACGAGGGCTACCTCCTCCAGGCGGTGCGAAGGATCCAGGAGAAGGGGATGGAGGTGAGCGGCGGGTTCATCCTCGGCCTGGACGGCGACGGGCCGGAGGTCTTCGACGCCCAGGTCGAGTTCATCCAGGAGGCGGCGATCCCCATGGCCATGGTCGGCCTGCTCACCGCGCTGCGCGGAACCGACCTCTACGCTCGGCTGGAGCGGGAGGGACGCCTGCTCGGCGAGTCCAGCGGCAACAACGTGGAGATCGCCCTCAACTTCCGTCCCGAGCTCGATCCGGAGGTCCTGGTCGCCGGCTATCGCCGGGTTCTCGCGACCCTCTACGATCCGGGACTCCGGAGCTACTTCGAGCGTTGCTGGGGCTTCCTCTCCCGCTACGGTGCCCCGCCGCGCTCGCGACGGAAGCTCGGCCGCTTCGAGGTCCTCGCCTTCCTGCGCTCGCTCCGGTCCCAGCTCTTCTCGCGGCAAGGCCCCGCCTACTTCAAGTTCCTGGCCCGCACCCTCTTGCGCCGGCCGCGCCTCGTCTCGCACGCGGTCCGGCTGGCGATCAAGGGCTTCCACTTCCAGCGCTTCACGATCCAGACCCTGGCCGCGGACGACTTCAAGGCGGCGGCCCTCGCCGGCTACGAGCGGGTCGAGGAGCTGGCCGCCGAGAGCGCGGCCTCTCCGAGCGAGTCCCTCGAGGCGCTCTCGCGGAGCGCCGAGCGGGCGCGGCGCAGCATCCGGCGGCGGTTCCGGCGACTGCGGCCCGAGTTCCGACGCCGTCTGCGCCCCGATCGCGCCCGGATCGAGGCGGCCATCCAGGCGTGCGTGGGTGAGGCGGAAGGTCTCGGGCTCCTCCGGCACTGGGTCCCCGGGTTCCGCCGGTGGTTCGCGGACGGCTCCTGGCAGAGCGCCCTGAGCTTCGCGGGATACGCTGCGACTGCGCAGCGGGGCGAGGACGCCTCGGAGCGGAGGCTGACGGTCGTCCCGCTCCTCGAAAACGGCCGGCTGCGGCGGTCCCTGGAGCACTTCTTCCGCGAGCTGGGCGTCAAGGTGATGACCACGGCGGAGCAGCTGGCGGAGCTGGGGCACGAGCGGCTGGAACGCCTGCATCGGGACGACGGCGGGACCGACGGTCTCCCCGGCTACCTGGGTGAGCTGGCTCGGCGCATCAACACCCTTGTCCTGCCCCTGCCGGCGGAGCTCGACGACACCGGTGAGCGGATTCAGGTCCTGGCCTCCCACGCCGCCGGCCCGGCGGCGACCCTTCCCGAGATCGTCTGCTTCCACTTCGAAGACGACCGGTTCCGGCTGCGAGAACGCCTGATCGAGGTCGGCGTCACCCTGACCGGCGACCGCCTTCGGGCCGAGGAAGCGTTCGACAGCTCCTTCGTCTTCGGGTAGGCAGCCGACCGCAAGACGGCCGGCACCTCCTTCACCTCACCTTCCTTTCCGCGTGCCGGAGCACGAGTCGGGCGGCCGCCATCGGAAGCCGCCCCGGGTGGTAGTCTTTGCGCAGAGATCGGCGGCGACGGGAAGGGCAAGGAGATGTGCCGATGGGTCGTGCACCCCTCGGGGTAGCCTTCGTTTGCATCTGCCTCTTCGGCTCGGGTTGCGGGGGCGGCGGATCCTCGCCCACCGAACCGGCGCCGAGGTGACGGGCCCGGCGACGGCCGCGAGCGTCTTGGGGCTGATCTTCGTCAACGGGCTCTCGTCGCTCGCTACAGAGCCCGCGCACGTCCTCGGGACGTGCGGCTGGAGCGCCCGGGTCGAGCTCCGGGGCAACGTCCTCAGCGGTACCTGGGAACCGCCCCCGGAATGCGAGGATGCGAGGCTCGCCGGTGGCGCCGTGAGCTTCCGGTACACGCGATAAGGCGGCTCGCCCCGCCGACGGGCTACGCTGCATCGTAGAGGCCCAGGAGCTCCGCGGCCCGGTGATTGGCGCCGACGGGCAATCCTCCCGGTGCCGGTTTGGCAGGGCACGGGCGGGTCGGGTAGGCTGCGCCCGGCGCGCGCTCCGTGGAGTGGTTCTTGCAGCCCTTCCGCTCGACGAGCCGCGGAGGCGGTTCCGGCGGCGCCTCCACGGGCTGGTGCCCTGCGATTCGATGAGCTCCACGACCCGACCCACCCGCAAGAGAATCGTGGTCCGCATCCGGCGTCGTGCCCGGGCGGTGTGGCGCCTGCCCGTGACCCGCAATCGGGTGCTCGCCGGCGGCGCCGTCCTCGCGGTCGTCCTCCTCGCCGTCGCCCTGTGGGCGATCTGGCCCTACTGGCGCCTCTCGGGGCAGTTCGAGGACGTTCCGACCCTCCAGCCCTCGCGCCTCTACGGCCGCTCGCGGATCGTCGCCACCGGCCAGCTCGTCGACGTCCAGGACGTCGTCGGCCTGCTCGCCGGGGAGGGCTACCGCCCCGTGGGGAAGGATGAGCAGCCCACCACCGGTCACTACCGCCGCTCCGGGGACACCCTCACCATCTACCAGCGCACCTTCCCGACCCCACGCGGACCGGGCGGGGGCGCTCCCCTCGTGCTCCACCTCCGGGGCCGTCGGATCGACTCCATCGAGCTCGCCGGCCGCACGGTGCCGGCCGCCTACCTCGACCCGCCGCTCATCGCCACGTACTACGGCCCGGACTTGAAGGAACGCCGGCCGGTGCGGGTCGACGACCTGCCGGAGGAGCTCATCGAGGCGGTCCTGGCGGCCGAGGACGACTCCTTCTTCAGCCACGCCGGCCTCTCGCTCAGCGGCATCGCCCGGGCGGCCTGGGTGGACCTGACCGGCGGCGCGGTGAGCCAGGGCGGGAGCACCCTCACCCAGCAGCTCGTCAAGAACCTCTACCTCACCCAGGAGCGCACCCTGTCGCGGAAGATCCGCGAGGCCGTGCTGGCCATCTTCGTCGAGCTCCGCCACTCCAAGCGCGCGATCCTCCAGGCCTACCTGAACGAGATCTACCTGGGCAGCTCGAACGGCGTGA
>CAZIIB010000157.1:0-3417 GCA_964539125.1 uncultured Thermoanaerobaculia bacterium
CTGCCGTAGGCTGCGAAGCCCTCCGGGACAATGGGACCGGCGACCGAAACACAGCGAGTGGTTTCGAAGCCCTCTTCTCCAACAGCTCCGGCTCCTACAACACCGCCAGCGGCTTCCAGGCGCTGGTCTACGACGACGGGGGTTCTTCGAACACCGCGACCGGGGTCAGCGCACTTTATGGCAACACGACCGGTAATCACAATACCGCGACCGGAGCCAGCGCGCTCTACTCCAACAGTCAGGGTTTTTCGAACACCGCGACCGGGGCCAGCGCACTCGAGTCCAACACCTCCGGCAACAGCAACACTGCGAGCGGCAACCAAGCGCTCTACTCCAACACCGAGGGGTACCAGAACACCGCCGACGGGGTCGTGGCCCTCTACGCCAACACCACCGGCGCCGGCAACACCGCCAGCGGCCACTACTCGCTGCACGAGACGACCACCGGTGACCACAACAGCGGCTTCGGGGATCGGGCATTGCGCTACAACACGACCGGCTCGCGCAACGTCGCAGTCGGCTACCTGGCAGGCGACAACGCCCCGGTTGGTGCCTCCGACAACGTCTTCATCGCCAGCCCCGGCGACGCCGGCGACACCGCGCCGACCCTCCGCATCGGTACCGAGGGCACCCAGACCCGCGCCTTCCTCGCCGGCGTTCACGGTACCAACCTGAGCGGCGGCAGCAACGAGCACGCCGTCTGCGTCGTCGACGGCGGCCAGCTGGGCGCCTGCACCACCTCTTCGCGGCGCTACAAGGAGGAGATCCGCGACCTCGGCGACGTGACTCCAAAGCTGCTCCGCCTGCGTCCCGTCAGCTTCCGCTACAAGCAGGCACCACAGACCTCCGAGGGTCCACCCCGGTTCGGCCTGGTGGCCGAGGAGGTCGCCGAGCTCTTCCCGCAGCTCGTCTGGCGCAGCTCCGACGGCCGGCTCGGCGGGGTGCGCCACGAGCTGCTGAGACTCCTGCTGCTGGACGAGTTGCAGCGCCAGCACGAACGCACCATCGCGCTGGCCGACGAGCTGCACCGGCGTTCCGTCGAGCTGGAGGACGAGCTCGACGCGCTCCGGCGGCGTCTCGACCTCGCCACGTCGGGAGGCGAGGCACCCTGAAAGCGGCCGGTTTAGAGCTCGCATCCTCTATGCCTTCCTGGGCGACCAGCGCGTTCCCTTGCTCCCCCTCGGCAAGGATCGCTTCCGCGATCTCTCGGACGACCTGGTGGTGATGGTGCGAGCCAGCGACGGCACGGTCGAGGGCTATCGCAAGCCCGACGACGACGGTGCGGGGCGGCTCTATCGCCGCCTGGCGGACCTGCCCTGAGGCCGGTTCGCGCCCCGGGGCCTCGCCCGCCTCGCCGGCGGGGTGTCCGGAGGGTGCCGGGCGCCCCTGAAGCCGGCATGTAGAATCGCCTCCAGGCAAGATCTTTCGGGGGGACGGGCTTCGGGCTCATGGGAAGTCAGGGGGAGGTTCATGTTCGAGGGGATTCTGACCAAGACCTACTACGGCAACACCGTCGGCCAGTGGGGGATCGCGCTGGCGATCGTCCTCGGGGCGATCCTGGTCGGCAAGGCCCTCTACTGGCTCTGCTCGACCGTCTTGCGACGGCTGACGGCGAAGACCGAGACCAAGATCGACGACATCCTCATCGACATGATCGAGGAGCCGATCGTGTTCGCGATCTCGGTCGCCGGGGTCTGGTGGGGCCTCAGCCGCCTCACCCTGCCCGAGGCCGCCGAGAAGTGGCTCGACGCGGGGGTCGAGGCGCTGATCACCCTCGCCGTCACCTGGCTCGTGGCGCGGCTCCTGGAGTCGCTCTTCACCCACTACCTGGCGCCGCTGGCCGAGCGCTCGGAGAACACCCTCGACGACCAGCTCCTGCCGATCGCCAGGAACGGCACCAAGGTCACCGTCTGGGCTCTCGGCATCATCGTCGCCCTGAACAACGCGGGCTACCAGATCGGCGCCGTCCTCGCCGGCCTCGGCATCGGCGGCTTGGCTCTCGCCATGGCCGCGCGGGACACGGTGTCGAACGTCTTCGGCGGGTTCACCATCTTCACCGACCGGCCGTTCTCCCTCAACGACCGCATCACCGTCAACGGGTACGACGGGGTGGTCACCGAGATCGGCATCCGGAGCACCCGCCTCAAGACGCTGGCCGGCCGGATCGTCACCATCCCCAACGCCACCTTCACCGGCTCGGCGGTGGAGAACATCAGCGCCGAGCCGTGGCGCAAGGTGTCCATGACCCTCGGACTGACCTACGACACCCCGGCCGAGGGGGTGGAGAAGGGCATGGAGATCCTGCGCCGGATCGCCGCCGGGGACGAGGACCTGGAGGAGGACGTGGTGGTCGCCTTCCCGGAGTTCGGCGACTGGTCCATGAACCTGCTCTTCATCTTCTACATCAAGAAGGGCGCGGACATCTTCGCCGCGCAGACCCGGGTCAACCTGGCGATCCTGCGGGAGTTCGGCGCGGCCGGCCTGGAGTTCGCCTTCCCCACGCAGACCCTCTACACGATCCGCCAGCCGGGAGGCGAGACGGGCCAAGCCCAGCAGGCCTGAGACCCACCGAATGCCGCGAATCATCGAATCACCCGCGATCATCGAATCCGCGGGCAACAAGCCCAAGCGGATCGAGGAGTACGTCGGCCGGGTCAACTCGGGTCGGCCGGAGATGAGCGTCGCCCGCATGGTCTCTCCCGCGGGGTGGGTCGAGCCCGGACAGCGCCCGGAGTTCGTGGAGGTGACCGTCGTCCTGGCCGGCAAGCTCCACGTCGAGTACGAAGGCGGGGAGTGCGACGTCGTCGCCGGCCAGGCCGTGGTCACGGAGCCGGGCGAGTGGGTTCGCTACAGCACCCCGGACGCCGGCGGGGCGGAGTACGTCGCCGTGTGCCTGCCGGCGTTCTCTCCCGCCACCGCTCACCGGGACGAGGAGTGAGGAGCTCGCGTTCGACCGCCATGCGAAAACCCAACCTGCAGGTCGCCGTCGCCGTCGTCGAGATCGTCTCGTCTCTGGCCGTCGTGGTGTCTCTGGGGTTCGTGGCCTACGAGCTCAGGCGCTCGAAGACCTTGAGCAGCCGGGACGTGGAGAGCTTCGTCTACCAGCGGATGCTGGAGATGGACCGCTTGCTGGTCGAGAATCCGGAGTTCGCGGAGGTCGTCGTCAAGGCCTCCGAGGACGCCGAGAGCCTGTCACCGGCGGACCGGGTCCGCTTCCTGGCCTACGAGCACATCCTGTACGACAGCTGGGAGTCGGCCTGGGAGTATCACCGGAGCGGGATCCTGGACGAGAGCTCTTGGCAGGGCTGGAACACCTGGTTCACAGCCGAGGCCAGGCGCCGGCCGCAACGGTCCGACATGCAGGCGATGCTGCTCCGGCAGTTCGGCATACTTCCGGTCGCCTCCGGATTCCTCCAG
>CAZIIB010000157.1:3427-7689 GCA_964539125.1 uncultured Thermoanaerobaculia bacterium
ATGGACCGGGAACCGAAAGAACTTCGGCGGCGGGTTCCTCGAGTACGTCGACGGCGTGCTGGAGTTGGACCCGGGTCTCCAGGGCTCGGACGGTCTCTGAGCCGACCGGGGCCCGGGACCTTCAGGAGCCGCGGGGCGGGGTGCCCCGAGGCAACCTGCGAACCCGGCGCATCGCCCCTCATGCCCCGACGCGGGGCGCAGACAGGTCCGGACTGCGTACACGCCCCACCTCGCGGTAGATCTTCCAGACCACGTCGTTGCGCATCCGGATGGGCAGTTGCTCGGCCACGTCGGCGACGTAGCCGGCGATCAGCTCGTCAGGTCGCATCGGGTGCTCCTTCGGTCAGCAGTCTTTCCATGGCTTCGTTGAGGTCTCGCCAGGTCGCGGTGAGTTGCTCGAACAGGCGCCGTCCGTCGTTGCTGAGCGCGTAGTACCGGCGCGGTGAACCGCTGTCGGTGCGCCATTCGCTGTCCAGCACACCCTGCGAGTCCAGTCGTCGCAGCAGCGGATAGAGCGTGCCCTCCTCGATGGGCAGGCCCTTGTCCGCCAGTACCTGGCGCAGCTCGTAGCCGTAGCGCGGGGCGGCGAGCTGCGACAGGGTCGCCAGCACGACGACCCCGCGTCGCAACTCCAGCTCGAGCTTCGCGGCCGACGCGTCATTTACCATGCGGCGCATTCTACTGTGTGTCACATAGTATGTCAAGGGCTACTCGCTCGAAGTGCCCTTCCTTCTCCTCTCGACGCCTGGCCGCGCGTCGGGTCCGGGTTTGAGAGAGGCCGCGGGATCGACTCCGGTGTGACCTTTCTCGCCGGCGTGCGAATCACCGTACAGTGGATCGAGGAACCAGCGTGAACACGGGAGCGACGATCATGGCCGAAGGGCTCGACGAGAGGCAGGCGCGGTTTCAGGCGCTCCTCGAGCAACACCGGGGCATCGTGCTGAAGGTGGCGCACACCTATCGCCGAAACGACGCCGATCGTGAGGATCTGGCGCAGGAGATCTGCGCGCAGCTCTGGCGGTCGTTCGGCCGCTACGACGAGGCCCGCCCGTTTTCCACCTGGATGTACCGGATCGCCCTCAACGTGGCGATCTCCCGAGCGCGATACGACGGCGTCCACAACCCGCCGACGGCACCCATCGACGGCGAGAAGGCGGCGCTCATCCCGGCCCGTGCGGCACGGGAACCCGACGAGCGCATCGAGGTGCTCAACCGGGTCATCGCGCGGCTCGATCCCCTCAACCGAGCGTTGGCGCTGCTCTACCTGGAGGAACGAAGCTACCAGGAGATCGCCGACGTCCTCGGTCTCACCAAGACCAACGTCGCGACGAAGATCAGCCGGCTCAAGGAGCGGATCCGGACCGAGCTGACCGCCGCACTACCGAACTGAGGGAGAAACGCCATGGAGCTCGACGATCTCAAGACCGCCTGGCAGTCGCTGGACCGGCGTCTTTCGGAGCAGCGGGCGCTCGCGCTGCGCGCGCTCGCGGGGAACAAGCTCACGGAGGCCAGGTCCAAGCTTCGGCCGCTCGCTCTCGCCCAGTGGATCAAGCTCGCCGTGGGCGTCGCGATGTGCTTCCTGTTCGCGCCGTCCTGGATCGCTCACCGAGAGACCTTCCACCTGATGATCCCCGGCCTTCTGCTCCACGCCTACGCCGTGCTGCTCCTCATCGACGCCGCCCGTGAGCTGCATCTCATCCTCGGGACGGACTACTCGGAGCCCGTGATCGCTCTCCAGAAGCGGCTCGCGCGGCTCGCGGCCTGGCGCGTGCGGATCGGCAGGCTCTCCGGAATCCTCTGGTGCTTTCTCTGGGTCCCCGTGGTCCTGGTCGCCTTCGAGTGGCTGGGTGCCGACCTCTGGATCCGTGCTCCGCAGGTGGTCTACTGGTTGCTGGCGAGCGGGATCGTCTGCCTCGGCATCCTCCTCGGGGGCCGCTACGCTTCTCGGCGCTCGACGCGCCTGAACGTGGCGCGATACCTGGACGAGAGCAGCGAGGGCAGGAGCGTCCAGCGGGCCCGAAGCGTCCTCGACGAGATCCTCTCCTTCGAGCGGGAGTGAGGCCGGAGGCCCTTCGAACGAGGTCCGACACCTCATGCTGGAAACGGCGCAGGTGGGCCGCCATAGGCATAGGCGGCCCACCTGCCGTAAGATCCCGCCTCCTGACGAGGAGCCGCCATGGACCCAGTCACCACCCCGGAAGCCGAGCACGACGACTGGCAAACCGGGGTCCGAGAGCTCGAAGACCAGGGACGCCGCGCCTTCCTGGCCCAGGACGTCGAGACGCTGCGCGGGCTCTGGTCCGACGACCTGGTGATCAACACCCCGCGCGACACCGTCATCGACAAGGGTCGAGCCCTCGACCTCCTGGCCCGCGGCGTGATCTCGCACGTCTCCTACGAAGAGGAGGTCGAGGTCCTGCAGCGCCACGACGACGTCGTGACCATCATGGGCCGGGACGTGGTGGTCGACAGGCCGGGAACGCCATCCGTCCACCGCCGGTTCACCAACGTCTGGCGGGCCGAGGGCGGCTCCTGGCGGATGATCGCGCGGCACGCCAGCAAGAGCGCGGACTCCTAAGTCGGTTCCGGCCCCGAGAGGCAACCCTCCAGACTTCCATCCGTAGGCTGTCCCAAGGACAGCTCACCTTCGGATGGCCCTGTACCTCTTTACGGGAGGGAAGCCGACCATGCCGGAAGATCCCACGCCGAACCTCGCGCGCCGCCTCGAGGGGCGCGCGATGCCCTCAAGATCCCGCTGCCTTCTCGGGGCGGCTCTCCTCGTGCCGTCGTTCGCCGGCTGCCAGCCGCCGGAGCTCGATCCCGCGACCTACTTCGGTCAGCCGCCTCCGGGGGAGGTGCCGGTCGTCTTCGCGCCCGGGACGATCTCCAAGCCGGGGCGCTACGAGCAGTCGCTCCTCTACTCGCCGGACGGCCGGACGCTGACCTACGTCCTCACCAACTCGGACTGGACCGCCTTCACCCTCTACTCGATGGAGCTTCAGAACGGGCGCTGGAGCGAGCCCGCCGAAGCGCCCTTCATGGAGGACGACCCTACGAGGTGCCAAGCGCTTCGGAGCCCGAGGGAGCGAGTGACCTTGACGAGCCGCCGCCAACCCGGCATCGTACGCGGATGAAGGCCAGAGTTTCGAGCAAGGGCCAGATCGTGCTGCCGGCGGAGATTCGCCGGCGGGACGGGATCCGCGCCGGCGAGGAGCTCGAGGTCGAGCGTCTCGCCCCGGGCGAGTACCGCCTGTTTCGAGTGGCGCCGCCCCTCGACGAAGGCTTGGTGGACTGGCTTCTCGGATTTCCCGAGAAGGGCTACTTCGGTCCGATCGAGTCCGCCGGAGCCCAGCTTGCGGATCCTCGGGAGTAGCCAAGCCTGCCGCAGCGAAACGGAGACTCGCCGAATGCCTCGAATCATCGAATCGCCCGCGATCATCGAAGCCGCCGGAAACAAACCGAAGCGGATCGAGGAGTACGTCGGCCGAGCCAACTCGAACCAGCCGGACGTGAGCGTGGCCCGCATGGTCTCTCCAGCGGGATGGGTCGAGCCGGGCCAACGGCCGGAGTTCACGGAGATCACCGTCGTCCTGGCCGGCAAGGTCCACGTCGAGTTCGAAGGCGGGGAGTGCGACGTGGTCGCCGGACAGGCCGTGGTCGCCGAGCCGGGCGAGTGGATCCGCTATAGCACCCCGGACGACGGCGGCGCAGAGTACATCGCGGTGTGCCTGCCCGCGTTCTCTCCCGCGACCGTACACCGAGGCGACGGATGAAGAGCTCGCCCTGGAAAAGACTCGATGCCACAGATCGAATCTGGCACCCGGAAGGGTGTCAGACACTCCTGGCGGCCGTATTCTCCTGACCGTCCTCGACGAATCCGCGGTCGAGGCGATCGTGCCGTGAGGACCCCCACCAGCCTCGTCGGGCCTGAGCACCCCAGATGACATCTGGCTGCGATAGCGTTCGGCGAGTCGAATTCCCCACCGGCGGGAGAACGGTCTGATGGCATCCGACGACATGATCATTCGTCGCATGACTCGCGACGAGCTGGACACGCTGGTCGAGTGGGCGGCTCGCGAGGGCTGGAACCCCGGCCTGGACGACGCCGAGGTCTTCTGGGCCACCGATCCGGAGGGCTTCATCGCCGCCGAGATGGACGGGGAGCTGATCGGCGGTGGCTCGATCGTCACCTACGGGCGGCGCTACGGCTTCATGGGCTTCTTCATCATGCGGCCCGACCACCGCGGGCGCGGCCTGGGCGA
>CAZIIB010000158.1:0-7667 GCA_964539125.1 uncultured Thermoanaerobaculia bacterium
GCTGGGACAAGGACTTCGACAAGCACACCTACGCCATCGACGGCGGCAGCCTGCCGCTCCCCTTCGAGGGCATGGGGACCTACCCCTGGGGCGACGACGTGCGGCCACCCGAGGGTCCCGCGTGGGAGCGCTACCAGCGCGAGTGGCTCACCCGCGAGCCCAGCGCTTCGGCGCCCGGAGCGGCGGTGCCCTGACCCGCTCCCCGCCGGCGCGGCGCCGTGAGAGTCGAGGGCGTCCTCCGGTGTCCTCCCCTCCACGGGTCGGCGCACATTGCTAGTAGAGGAGTAGCAGAGCAGCAAGTCGTGCAGTGACTCTCCTGGCCGTTTCTGGGCCGCCGCCGCGGGAGCTTCCCGAGCTGGAGCTCTCTGTGGCGTCGGCCGCAAGATCCAGGGTTCGCCGGCCCCACGGGGTGGCGGATCGAAAGGAACGGAAGGAGGGTAAGAATGTTTCGCAGGCGTTGGATCCTCGCGGTATCTATCCTCATCCTCGTGTTGGGCGTCGCTCAGGTCGGGGCCCAATCGGAAGTTCCCCCCGGCGACGACGGTCCGGCCCTCACGGTCACCGACGGCCTGACCCAGGACCAGCTCGTCCAGGAGCTCAGCGACGCCCAGAAGCAGGGGGACGACGCGTTCATCTCGTACCTCGACTACCTCCGCTCCCTGGGCCTCCTGGTGTTCACCACACCGTTCAACGTGTGGGACGGCCTGGGCGACGGTCCGTACCTCCCGACCCTCCCGAACGAGGGCGACCCGCTGCTTCCCGGAGCCCGGCCGACGCTCCAGGGCAACGGCGTGTTCCTGCGGGTCAACGGCCTCGACTCCCAGAGCTGCAACGAGTGTCACAACCTGGTCAGTCACGCCGAACGGCCACCCCATCTCGGGATCGGCGGGGTCGGAGGCGTGACGGCCAACGCGATCATCATGCCCAGCATGATCGACATCTACGACGGCTTCGAGAACCGCGTGCACTACGTGGCGGGTCACGATCCCGATCTGCCCCTCGACAAGGACGGGATCGCCGACTACAACGGCCGGTTCTCGAACGCCCCGTTCCTGTTCGGGGGCGGCGGCGTCGAGCTCGTGGCGAAGGAGATGACCCGGGACCTCGAGGAGATCCTGGACAACCTCAAGACCGAGAAGGACGGGGTGGTCGTCGCCCTCATCACCAAGGGCGTCTACTTCGGCACCGCGACGAAGCTGCCGGGCGGCAAGATCGTGCTCGACCTCCAGGGGCTCGGGCTGATCGATCCGAAGCTGACGGTCGAGCAGCAGGTCGTCGTCCGGCCCTTCGGGCGCAAGGGCGAGCGCTTCACCATGCGGGACTTCGACCTGGGCGCCATGGAGTTCCACTTCGGGATCCAACCGGTCGAGGATCCGAAGGTCGGGTACGACGACGCCGACCACGACGGGGTCTATTTCGAGCTCACGGTGCCCGAGATGACCCTCCTCGACATCTTCAGTGTCACCAACCCGCCGCCGTTCGAGAGCTCCTCCGCGGACACCCACGGCAGGGACCTCTTCAAGGAGATCGGCTGCGCCGACTGCCACCATCCGAGCTTCGCCACCGAGTCGTCCTACCTCACCCTCTCGTACCCGGAGGTCGCCGAGGACCCGGACGCCAACGTCTACGCCTGGATCAACCTCCGGAGGGTGGGCTTCCCACCCGATCCCGGCGGTCCCGGGGTCCTCGTGCCCCTCTACTCGGACCTCAAGCGGCACGACATGGGACCGGGTCTCGAGGAGGATTTCGAGGTCGAGCGCGCCAAGGTGGTCAACCGGGAGTTCATCACGGCGCGGCTGTGGGGGATCTCCGACACCGGGCCCTACCTGCACGACGGGCGGGCGACCAGCCTCTACCAGGCGATCGTTCAGCACGGCGGTGAAGCCGAGGAGGCCGTGAAGCACTTCAAATACGATCTCTCCATCACGGAGAAGATCGCGCTGGTCAACTTCCTGAAGAGCCTCCATACGCCGCCCCATCCGAACGAGGAGATCACCCCGTAGGCGGCGCACTCTCGGTTATGCTGGGGGGGCCATGATGCGGCCTCTTCGGCTCTCGCTCTGCCTCTGCCTCGCGTGCCTGGCCCTGGGCGCGGCTCCGACGGCTTCCGCCGGGGCCGCGACTCGGGGTGGGCTCGACGAGATCTTGCGCCGGACCCTGGAGGCCGGGCGCATCGAGGGCCGGCTCGAGCTCGGCAGCGCCGTCGCCTACGCCTCGGAGGCGCTCCCCCGGTTCTACGAGGCGCGGGGGTTCGCCCCGGCCTGGACCGACGCCGATGGCGCCCTGCCGCAGGCGGCCGAGCTGGTCCGCCTCCTGCGCCGGGCCGACCTCGAAGGCCTCTCCCCTGGCGACTACCATCTGGCAGCGATCGAGGAGCTTCTCTCGCACCTGGGGTTTCGCTCCGGGACGCCGGCCGGGGCGGAAGCCGGCGCGCCGGCGCCCGAGCTCGCCCAGCTCGAGCTCTTCCTCTCCGACTCCGGCCTTCTCTATGCCAGCCACCTGGCGTCGGGCAAGACCGATCCGGCCACCCTCCACACCGAGTGGCGGGCCGACCGCCGTGACCTCGACGCGGCGGGCTTCCTCGAGCAGGCCCTCGACTCCGGCGACCTCGCGTCGGCGTACGACGGCCTTCTCCCCGCGTACCCCGGCTACCGGCGCCTGCGCCGGGCCCTGGCCGGTCTGTCGCGCGTCGCGGCGGCGGGCGGCTGGGGCGTGGTGGCGGCGGGCGAGCCCCTGAGCCCCGGCGAGGAGGACGAGCGGGTGACGGCGCTGCGCCGGCGCCTCGCGCTCTCCGGCGACCTGGAGGCGGCCGGGGCGCCGGCGCCCGCCGCGGCGGACGACACCCTGTACGACTCGGAGCTCGAGGCCGCGGTCCGGTCGTTCCAGGCCCGCCACGGGCTCACCGCCGACGGCGTGGTGGGAAAACGCACGCTCGAGGCCCTCGACGTGCCGGTGGAGCGACGGATCGACCAGTTGATCGTGAACCTGGAACGGTGGCGCTGGCTCCCCCAGGACCTGGGCGAGCGCCACGTTCTGGTGAACATCGCGGCCTTCGAGCTCCAGGCGGTCGACGGCGGGCGCGTCGCCCTCAGCTCGCGGGTGATCGTGGGCAAGCGCTACACCAAGACTCCGGTGTTCAGCGGCCGGATGACGTACCTGGTCCTCAACCCCTACTGGTACGTGCCCGGGAGCATCGCCCGCAACGAGATCCTGCGCGACGTCCAGAAGGACCCGGGCTACCTCGCCCGGGAGCAGCTCGACGTCCTCGACGGCACCGGCCCCGATGCACGGGTCCTCGACCCGGCGGCGATCGACTGGTCGAGCCTCGCGCCGCGGGACCTGCCGTACGTCTTTCGCCAGCGTCCCGGCAAGGTGAACTCGCTGGGGCGGATCAAGCTCATGTTCCCCAACCCCTACAACGTCTACCTCCACGACACGCCGTCGCGAGGTCTCTTCGAGCGCGAGGTCCGGGCCTTCAGCCACGGCTGCATCCGGGTGGAGAGACCTCTGGCGCTGGCCGCCTTCGTTCTCCAGGCAGGTCCGCGCTGGACCGAGGAGACGCTGGCGGCGGTGATCGACAGCGGAGTCCAGCAGACGATCGTCCTCGCCGATCCGGTGCCGGTCCACGTGCTCTACTGGACCGCCTGGGTGGACGAGAACGGCACGCTCCAGCTCCGGGACGACGTCTACGACCGGGACCCGGTGGTGCTCCGGGCGCTCCGCGAGGCGCCGCCCCCGGGCGGCCGAGTTACCCGACCGCTTCCTCGCTCATGATTGCCAACGTGTTGCCTTCGGTGTCCCCGAAGAACGCCATCCAGAGCTCGTAGGTCTCGGTGCGATGGACCACGTGCGGCTCGCCCTCGAACGCGACCCCCCGGCCGGCGAGGATTCGGTGGGCCTCCCGGGCGTCCGGTACGCGGAAGTAGAGGATCGAGGACGGGTGGTCGACCTCCGGCGACTCGGGCAGGCCCAGGAGCAGGCGGACCCCGGCGCAGTCGAAGAAGCTCATTCCGGGCGCGCTGAAGAGGTGCCGGACGCCGAGTGCATCGCGGTAGAAGGCGGTGGCGCGCTCCAGGTCGTGGACGTTGACGGCGATCTGGCCGATCTCCGAGAGGCCGAAGCCGGTCTCGGAGCCGGGGCGGGCGGTGGCGGCGCTCATGGCGGTGACCTCCTGGTCATGAGTTCCCTCGGGCCCCGTCGGCTCTTGACCGATCGGTGGCACCGTGAGATATTTAGCTTGGCTAAGGAAAATACCCCCATGAGCGCAGCCCGTCAAGACCCCTCCCCCGCCACCCGCACCGAGCTCGCCGACCGGCTCCACTCCGCGGCGATCCACCTGCTGCGGAAGCTCCGCACCCAGGACGCCGCCTCCGGCCTCACCGCGCCCCGTCTCTCGGCCCTCTCGGTGATCGTCTTCGGAGGGCCGATCACCGTGGGCGACCTGGCCGACGCCGAGCAGGTGCGCCCGCCCACCATCTCTCGCCTGGTCAAGGAGCTCGAGGCCGAAGGTCTGGCCGAGCGCCTCGCCGATCCGGCGGACGGGCGGGTCCACCGCGTCCGCGCGACCGCCGCGGGCCGCGAGCTCCTCGAACGGGGCCGCGAGCGCCGGGTGACCCGGCTCGCTTCGGAGCTGGCAAGGCTCTCGCCGTCCGAGGCCGGATCCCTGGCCGAGGCCGTGGCGATTCTCGAGCGGATCGCCCTGCCTCCCGATCACCCGCGGAGGGAAGAGTGAGCGCCGGCGAACGCCCGAAGCTGGTGCGCCGGGGGCTCCTCCTCTGCGGCCTGACCCTGGCCTGGGACCTGGTCGAGGCGGTGGTGGCCGTCGTCGCCGGAGCCGCCGCCGGGTCGGTCGCGCTCCTGGGCTTCGGCGTCGACTCCCTCGCCGAGATGGTGAGCGCCTCGGTGGTGGGGGCCCGATTCGCTTACGAGGTGGGGCGGACGCCGGACGAGGAGGGCGATCGGATCGAGCGCTTCGAGCGGATCGCCTCGCGCGTCGCCGGCGGCCTGCTCCTCCTGGTCGCCCTCTACATCCTGATCGACTCGCTCCGCCGCCTCACGGGCCACGGTCCCGAGCCCCGCCCAAGCACCGCCGGAACGATTCTCACCGCCGTCGCGCTTCCGGTCATGGGCCTGCTCGCCTGGGGCAAGCTCAAGACCGCCCGGGCGCTCGGCAGCCGCGCGCTGCGCACCGACGCCTACGAGAGCCTGAGCTGCGCCTGGCTGGCCGCCGCGACCCTGGCCGGGCTGGTCGCGAACGCCACCCTCGGCTGGTGGTGGGCCGACCCGGTCGCCGCCCTCGCCATCCTTCCCCTGGTGGTCAGGGAGGGGATCGAAGGCCTCCGCGGCGAGGAGGAGGCTAGCCCGTCGCCAGCCGCTTCAGGAGCTGGATCTGGCCGGCATGGTAGAGGTCGTGCGCGGCGGCGCCGGTGACCAGCTCGAGAAAGGTGTGCTTCGTGCCTTCTGGGCCTTCCTCGAGATCCCGGCCCGCAAGCGCTTCCACCGCCGCGCGCAGGCTCCGGTGCTCCGCGTCGAGGAGCGCCCGGTCCGCCTTCCACGCCGCCTCCGTCGCTTGCTCCTTCTCCGGCCGCAGGAAGAAGTCCGAGCCCTGGAGCGGGAACGATCCCTGGGGCTCGCCGGTGAGCAGGCGGCGGACCCGGTACTTCCAGTACGCCGCGTGGAGCGCGTACTCCCAGGCGTTGTGGCGCCCCGGAGCCGGCCGCCAGGCGGCCACGGAAACCGAGACGCCCCGCAGGGAGCCCTTGAGGTTCGTGCCGTGCCAGGACTTGAGGTCGTACGCCCGGTCGAGAGCGGCCAGGAGCACGGCGACGGCGGAGTCGGGCATGGGGGGCCTCCTCGTCGAGCTCGGCGCCAGGGGCCTACGGGTTCTTCTCGGGCGCGGGCTCGCTCGAGTCCGCCTGTGGCGGCGGCAGGCGATTCAACAGGATGCGCCGGATCCTCCAATGGCCGTCGTCCCCCTTGACCCAGAAGGCGGCATAGCGGCCGCTCGACGTCCGGCTCTCGCCCTGGAGGTTCTCGACGGTCTGGGTGTAGGTGCCGAGCTCGTAGGCCGCCGAGCCGTAAACGTGGAGCTCGAGGGTGGTGCCCGAGGCGTCGGTGACCTTGGCGTTGCTGAAGCCGGCGAGCAGAAAGCCCTCGAGAGTCTTGCGCCCCTTGATGTCCGGCATTCCCGGCGCCAGCAGGGCTCCGTCCTCGGTGAAGAGGGCGGCGATGGCCGCCGCGTCCTTCTTCATCAGGGCATCCCGGTAGCCGGCCCATGCGTCGGCGATGGCCTGGCGGTCGGGGTCAGGGGCGGGCGCCGCGTCCTGCCCCTCGAGGGCGAGGGCGGCTCCGGGGCATAGGACCGCGGCGAGCAGGAGAATTGAGAGGGAACGGGCGAACGGACGGATCGGATGGTTCATGAATTCCTCGCAAGCTCGGATGGTTGGTTGGTGGCGACTGCGCTCGGGGCGTCCTACCCCGGCCCCGACTCGAAGCTCCCCTCCCGGTACTCGCCGTAGACCGCGCGCAGGCGGTCGGAGATCTCGCCCAGGGTCGCCTCGCCGCGGACGCAGTCGAGGATCGTGGGCATCAGGTTTCGCTCCTCGCGGGCCGCGCCCTCGAGCGCGGCCAGGGCGGCCTCGGCCCGCGCCCCGTCCCGCCGCTCCCGGAACGCCCGGAGCCGCTCGACCTGGGCGGCCTCGGCCTCCGGATCGATGGTGAGGATCTCCTGCGGCGCCTCCTCCTCGGTGCGGTGGACGTTCACCCCCACCACGCTCGCCTCCCCCTCTTCCACCGCCCGCTGCCAGCGGTAGGCGGCGTCGGCGATCTCGCGCTGCTGGAAGCCCCGCTCGAGACCGGCGAGCGCGCCGCCCATCTCGTCGATGCGCGCCACGTATTCCCGCGCCCGGCGGACGATCTCGTCGGTCCAGGACTCGACGAGCCAGCTCCCGCCCAGGGGGTCGGCGGCGTCGGTCACCCCGCTCTCGTGAGCGATCACCTGCTGGGTGCGGAGCGCCAGGAGCGCCGTCTCCTCGGTGGGCAGGCCCAGGGCCTCGTCGAAGGCGTTGGTGTGGAGCGACTGGGTGCCGCCGCAGACCGCGGCCAGCGCCTGGATCGTGGTACGCACCACGTTGTTTCTCGGCTGCTGGGCGGTGAGGGTCGAGCCCGCGGTCTGGGTGTGAAAGCGCAGCCAGAGAGAGCGCTCGTCCTGCGGGGAGAAGCGCTCCGCCAGGAGCTCGGCCCACAGGCGGCGCGCCGCCCGGAACTTCGCCACCTCCTCGAGGAAGTTGCTGTGGGCGTTGAAGAAAAAGGAGATCCGGGGGGCGAACTCGTCGACGTCGAGGCCGCGCTCGACCGCCGCGCCGACGTACGCCAGCCCGTTGGCGAGGGTGAAGGCCACCTCCTGGACCGCCGTCGAGCCGGCCTCGCGCATGTGGTAGCCGGAGACCGAGACGGTGTTCCAGCGCGGCACGTGGTGGGCGCAGAACTCGATCACATCGGTGACCAGCTTCATCGACGGCCCGGGCGGGTAGATGTAGGTGCCGCGGGCGGCATACTCCTTCAGGATGTCGTTCTGGACCGTGCCGCCCAGCGTCAGCGAGGCGACCCCCTGCTCCTCGGCGACCACCAGGTAAAAGGCGAGGAGGATAGCGGCCGTGGAGTTGATG
>CAZIIB010000159.1:0-7666 GCA_964539125.1 uncultured Thermoanaerobaculia bacterium
GGAAGTAGTCCACCACGCTCACGACGAAGCCGCCGATGACGCCCGCAAGGATCGTCTTGCCCCAGCTCATGAGGTCTCCTTTCTCCCCCGTCGGGGGATGGCTCTCAACACCTTCTGAAGATCGAGACGCCCCGTATTGTAACGCCAGCCCGTCCGCACCCGCTACGGGCGCCGGACCTCACGGCGTCCCGGACGGACAGGTCACCGCCTCGGAGCGCACCTCGAAGCTCGCCCCGGACGCCGAGGTCTCTGGCACCTCCCCGGCTGGAGCGCTTCGCGTCAGAAGATCCTCACCAGCGCTGCCCAGCCTGTGCCGATCCGGTTTCCGGTGCCGGGCGGCGTCCAGGTCGCGGCCCCCGTGGCGTAGCCGGTGTGGTTGTACCAGTACAGGTTGCCGTTGCGCTTCAGCGCGTAGATCAGCCCGCCGCCGCCCGAGAACGCGCTCGCCGCGTCGTTCCAGCCGTTGCCGATCTTCACGCCGCTGGCGCCGTTGGCCCAGGTGAACGATCCGTCGAAGCGCCCGTCGTGGCGATACCAGTACATGTCCCCCTTCGCGTCGATCGCGTAGATGGCGCCGTCGCCGCCGGCGAACACGATTCGCATGCCGCTCCATCCGACCCCGACCTTCTTCCCGGTTCCTCCGTTCGCCCAGGTCTCGCTGCCGTCCTCGTATCCCAGGTGCCGGTACCAGAGCAGGTCGCCGTTCTCGTGGACCATGTACACGATGCCGTCGCCCGCACCGAACGCCTGCCGTGCCACCTGCCAGCCGTTTCCGACCTTCTTCCCTTCGATCCAGGTCGCCGATCCCGTGGCGTGCCCCAGGTGCTTGTACCAGTAGAGGTCACCGCGGCTGTCGATCCGATAGATCACTCCGTCGTTTCCCCCGGGGTCACCCTTGAAGACCCGCAGCCCTTCGTTCCAACCGTTTCCGACCGGAATGCCTCGGCCCTGGTTCGCCCAATTGAAGGAGCCGTCGTGGGCTCCGCGATGGAAGTACCAGGAAAGGCCCCCGTCCTCGGCGATGCCATAGATGGGTACGCCCGCGACGGTCAGTGGCCCTCCGGTCACCGTTCCGACCTGCTCTTGAGAGGAAAGCGCCCCGACGAACAACCATGCCGCGACGATGAAGATGGGTTTCACGTGGACTCCTTGATCGTGCGATCCGGTCGAGACCCGATCGAGAGTGAGCGGGTCTCTGCGAGAGGCGGGGGGCGTCTCGAGTCTGCCGAGCGTCCAGGGGACGCCCGCGTCGTCGGCCGCTCCCGCGCACAATGAAAGAAGAACGCCGGAGCTCGCGGGTTTCCCTCAGCTCGACGGACAGACCGGGCGATGGGACCGAGGGCGGAGACCGGCGGTGGCGCGACGATGGAGCGATTCGTCCGTCCGCACAGACTCCTGAAGGCAAAGCATGTCGCTGGAGGCGCTCGAAACCCTGCCCGTCGGGTCGGCCCGGACGGCCTGGATCAGGACGTTCGGGCTCACGTAGACCGCCTCATGGCGGGGTCACTTTCGCGACGCTCGACCTCGCCGGCACCCACAACAACCAGGAACTGCGGGTCGAGTCCGTCTGGAAGGAGTTCGTGCGCCGCGAGCAGGCCAACATCTCCTGGGTGAAGCGGGCGTTCGCGGCGGCACACGAGAACGGCGACAAGGCGGTCGTCTTCGCCTTCCACACCAACCCGTTCGACGAGAAGCTGCGCTACGAGAACGGGCCGTCGGAGCCGGTGCTGCAAGCCATCCTCGACGGCGCCGACGCCTTCGACGGCATGGTGCTCGTCGTCCAGGGCCACTACCACGAGTTCACGGTGGACCGCCCGGTCTCGAAGCTCGACATGGACAAGCCGGGCGTCAGCCACCCGAACGTCCTCCGCCTCCAGGTCTACGGCTGGCCCGACATGAAGGCGGTGCAGGTGCACGTCGACGCCTCGAAGCCCTGGGTCTTCGGCTTCGAGCCCCCCTACGCGCCGGGCCAGTCGGTCTCGAGCCACCCCGGACGATAGGGGAGCGGCCCTCGGTGCCGGGGGCGGTGCCTTCGAGGCGCCCGGCTCAGTTCGTCTTCGCCGCGGCGATCGGGACGTACAGGGCGCTCGGGTGCTGCGCGTCGTGATAGAGCGTCACGTGGACCGTGCGCGCATCCTCGCCGGTCTCCTCGGCGACGGTGCCGCCGGAGTTGTAGTTCTTCTCGCTGTAGAGGGAGTTCACCGGTGCGAGGATCAAGCGCAGCCGGCTGCCGGCCTGGATGCGGCGCGCGACGAACGTGAAGTGGTCGAAGTCGTAGCGCAGGACCTCACCCTTCGGTACGAGCGCCGCGTGGCGCGGGCTCTCGCGATAGCGCGCCCGCAGCAGGTCGTCGCCGAGGAACACGTTGGTGCCGTCGGGCTGGATCTCGAACAGCATCGCGTGGAAGTCCGTGTCCGGCTGGTCGAGCGCGATCCACGCGGACAGCTTGAAGAAGCCGGCGACGTCGATGTCCTTCTCGAACGCGGCCGTGTGGTAGATCAGGTACTTTCCACTTTGTTGCAAGACCCAGCGCTGGTCGGTCAGCCCGTTCGGCATGCCGACCGCTTCGACCTTCGCCGAGCTCGTGTCGAGCGGATCGTAGGTGTAGCGGTCCGGTGCGGTCCCTCCGCCCGGCCTGTTCGGTGCCAGCGTTCCGGACTCGAACAGATCGTTGGCGCGGCCGTCGTGCGAGGTCAGATAGAACGGCCGTGACTCGGCCGTCACGGCGTCGAGCGTCGGCGCGTAGCGCCACTCCTCGGCGCCGGCGCCGAGCACGTAGTAGGCCACCTTGTCCTCGAGGAGCTCCGGCTTCGCGCCGGACTTCATCGTCCAGTCGTACCACTCCCTGTGCAGCTTGTTCATGTCGAGGACACTCGCCTCGCCGAACGTCAGGCCGCCGACCTCGGCCTGCGGCGTACGTGTGCCCGCATGGTCCCAGGGGCCGATGACGAGGTAGTGCTGCGCCTTCGCGTGCTCCGACGCGTGTGCCATGTGCTCGCGGTAATGGGTCATCGCACCGGGCTGGTCGCCGTCGTACTGGCCGGTGATCGTCAGGATCGGCAGGTCGATCTTCGCGTACTCGGCCGCGCTCGGGTTGAAGCTGTCCCAGTAGGCGTCGAGCATCGGGTGGGCGACCCAGCTCTGGAAGATCGGCGACGGGTTGCCGACGATACGGTCGATGTCTTGGAACGCGCGGTGCTGCTCGTACAGTTCCTCGAACTTCGCCGCCCAGAACGCGTTGTCGCCGAAGATCTTCTCCTGGAGCGCCCTGCCGCTGGTGAACGTGAGCCACTGCACGTCGTACGGATAGGCGATGTTGTTGCGCCGGGGGAAATCGACACCGGCGTAAGGCGAGGCGACCGGCACGATCGTCGCGAGGTGCGGCGGAAACTCCTTCGCCGTCGCCCACTGGTCGTAGCCGGCGTACGATCCGCCCCACATCGCGACCTTGCCTTCACACCAGCTCTGCCGCGCCAGCCACTCGACGACGTCGTGGCCGTCCTTCGCTTCCTGCAGCAGCGGGGTGAATTCGCCTTCCGAATTGCCACGACCGCGCACGTCGACGGTCAGGTAGACGTAGCCGTGCCCCGCGAAGTACATGCCGCGGTCGTGATAGGTCGCGGAGATGTACGGCGTCAACGTGAACACGCACGGGAGCGGCTTCTTCTGCTGCTCCGGACGGTAGAGCGTCGCGTTGAGCTTCACGCCGTCGCGCAGCGGGATCTTCACGCCCCACTGGAACGCTACGGGATCGGCGGTGTCCGCCGCCGAGTCGGCGGCGACGGCCGACGTCGCAAGGGCGAAGGCGACGAGTACGGCAACGGTGCGGAATCTCATCAGCGGCCTCAGTGGTCGCCAAAGCTACCACTCTTCCTCCATCACCGGCCCACCGCGCTCAGGTGCTGCGCAGCGCCTCCGCCGGGTCGACGCGGGCCGCACGGCGGGAGGGGATCCAGCACGCGGCCGCGGCGGTCGCGGTGAGAAGCGCCGCGATCGAGAGGTAGACGACCGGGTCGCTCGCCTCGACGGAGAAGAGCATCGTGCTCATCATGCGGGTCAGCGCCAGCGCCGCGACGAGCCCGAGGGCGAGGCCGAGGCCGGCGAGCGCCATCCCCTGGCGGAGCACCATGCTCAGCACGTCTCCGGCCGCGGCTCCGAGCGTCATGCGAACGCCGATCTCGTCCGTGCGTTGCGCGACCGAGTACGCCATCACGCTGTAGACGCCGAGGCTGGCGAGCAGGAGCGCCAGGCACGCGAAGACGAGGAGCAGGTTCATCGTCAGCTTGCGGTCGGCCATCGACTGGTCGACGATCTCCTCCATCGTGCCGGGGTTGGTGAGCGCGATCGTCGGGTCGACCTCGGCCACCGCGGCGCGGACGCTGCGGGTGAGCGCGGTGGGATCCCCGTCGGTGCGAATCAGGATCCCCGTGAACTGCTCCGGCCGCTGGAGGACCGGATAGAACATCTCGGGTCCCGGGGGGTTGGCGAGGCCCTGCGTGTGAGTATTCGCGACCACCCCGACCACTTCGGCCTCGAGGCCCATCATGCCGGTGACCAGCGTGTGCCCGAGCGGGTTCTCGCCGGGGAAGAGCCGCTTCGCCATGGCCTCGTTGACGATGATCACCTGCTGCGAGTGCTGCGTGTCGTGCTCGTCGAAGTCGCGGCCGGCGACGACCGGAATTCCCAGCAGCGCGAAACGGCCCGGGCTGATCAGGTGGCGCACCGCGAGCGGACGCTGGGCGGCCGGTGGCAGCGGACGGCCGACCACCGCGTAGGGCGACAGGCCGTTGTTGCCGGAGAGCGGCGGGTTGTCGGAGAGGGCCACCTGCTTGGCGCCGGGGATCTCCTGGAGGCGGTGGTAGAGGCGGGTGTAGAAGCTCACCGTGACGTCGGCGCGCCAGGGGTAGCGCTCGGCGGGGATCGCGACGAAGCCGACGAAGATGCCCTTCGACCGGAAACCGGGATCGACGTCGCGGAGCTTGAGGAAGCTCGAGACGAGGAGCCCGGTGGCGACGAGGAGCACGAACGACACGGCGACCTCGGCGACGAGGAGCGCGCCGCGGAAGCGGTTACGGCCCCGGTCGGCGGTGGAGCCCCGGCTCGAGTCGCCGAGCGTGGAGGAGACCGACCGCGTCGGGGCATTGAGAGCTGCGAGCAGCCCGAGCGCGAGCCCGGTGGCGATCGCGACGCCGAGGGTGAAGGCGAGCACCGTCGGGTCCAGCCCCACCTCCTGGGCCCGCGGGATCAGGTTCGCGCCGACGTGGGTCACGGCGGACAGGCTGACCCAGGCGAAGACGAGCCCCAGCACCGCGCCGCCGAGCGAGAGGAGGAGGCTCTCCGCCACGAGCTGCGCCACGATCTGTGCCCGCCGGGCCCCCAGCGACACCCGGATTCCTATCTCCTTGCGTCGCTTCGAAAAGCGCGCCAGCAGGAGGTTGGCGACGTTGGCACAGGCGATGAGCAGTACGGCGGCGACCGCGGCGAAGAGCGTGGCGTAGGTGCCGCGCTGGTTACCCACGAGGTTGTCGAGGAGGTAGTTGACCGTGATCGACGACTTGGAGTCGACGTTCGACTCGTGGGTCTCGGCATAGGTCTTCTGGATGGCGTCCATCTCGGCACGCGCCTGGACGAGGCCGACGCCCGGCTTCAAGCGCGCGACGACGTTGAAGAAGTAGCCGCCGTCGTCGATCTGCTTGCGGGTGAGGAAGGGTGCTTCGAACGGCCGCGGCGTGAAGAGCTGCATCTGCGCGAGGGGGAAGCTCGAAGCGCTGGCCGGCAGCACGCCGACGATCGTGTGGGCTTGCCCGTCGAGGGTGACGGTCTTGCCGAGCGCGTCGCGCTGGCCGCCGAAGTGCGACTGCCAGAACCCGTGGGATAGGAGCACGACGGGCGGCCCGCCGGGCCGCTCTTCCTCGGCGTTGAAGCTCCGCCCGAGCGCCGGCTCGACGCCGAGCAGCGAGAAGTAGTTCTGCGACACCATGAACGCGAAGACCTGCTCGGGGTCACCGAGGCCGGTCACCGTGTAGGCGTTGAACGTCGAGACCGACAGGTCGCTGAACACGTCCTGGCGGTCGCGCACGATCTCGAGGCGTGGCCATGACATGCCCGCCTGGACGATCTGCTGTTCCGGAGCCGAGGAGTTGACCTGGACGAGTCGTCCCGGGTCTTCGTAGGGGAGCGGAGAGAGAAAGATCGCCTCGACCAGGCTGAAGATGGCGGTGTTGGCGCCGATGCCGAGTGCGAGCGCGATCACCGCGACCGCGGTGTAGCCGGGCGACTTCGCCAGCGAGCGGATGGCGTAGCGGATCATCTGCATGGCTCCTCCTCCCGAGCTCGAGGTCGCCGCCCCGCCCGGCGCGGGCCCCGCGGCGGAGCGGATGGCCTGTTTCGGGTAAGTACGTCTGCAGCGGCGTTGGGTTACCGCCGTTGCCATATCGCCGCGGGATAGGTCCCCGCGTAAGAGGCCCCTGGCACCCCCGGCTGGCCGGGTCGGACCTTCACCCCGCGCCGCCGCTCTCTGGCCAGCCTGCCCACCCCGGTCCCCTGACCACCATCCCGGGCAGCGCGCCGGTGTGCTCGCCGTTCGAGAGGACCTCGGTGCCGTTGACGAAGACGTCGACCACGCCGGTCGAGTACTGGTGGGGCTTGGCGTAGGTCGCGTGGTCCTCGATCGTGGCCGGATCGAAGACCACGACGTCGGCGAAGTATCCGGCGCGCAGCAGCCCGCGATCCCTGATCCCGAGGTTCGTGGCGGGAAGCGAGGTGAGGCGGCGCACCGCCTCCTCGACCGGGATCACCTTCTCGTCGCGCACGTAACGCGCGAACAGGCGCGCCACGTTGCCGTAGGCCCGCGGGTGCGGGTTCGATTTCAGGAAGACGCCTTCGGGTGCGAGCGAGGCCTCGTCGGATCCGAAGCTCACCCACGGTCGTGCGATCTGCTTGCGAAGGTTCTCCTCCGACATCAGGAAGTAGACCGTTCCCACCCGGCTGCCGTCTTCGATGACGAGGTCGACCGCGGCCTCTTCGGGGCTCTCGTGCCGCATCGCGGCCACCTCCGCCAGCGTCTTCCCGGTCAGCGGCTTGAGCTCGTCGTTCTTGAACGCGACGAGCAGGACCCGGTCGGGCGATCCGGCGAGGAGCAGGAGGTTTTCCCACTCGTCCGTCGGCGTCCTCATCTCCTGGATCACGCGCTCGCGGACGGCCGGATCCTGGAGCCGCTTCTTCCATGCCTCGTAGCCGCCCTCCTGCACCCAGGGCGGCATGGCGGCGTCGAGCCCCGTGGCGCCCGCGGTGTAGGTGTACATGTCGGCGGTGATGCGAAGGCCGTCCGCACGGGCCTTCTCGATCTTCGCCAGGACCTCGTCCTCTTTCGGCCAGTTCTTCTCGCCCGCCGTCTTGAGGTGGTAGATCTCGGCGCCGACGCCGGCCTGCTTCGCGATGTCGATGGTCTCGTCGATCGCCTCGAGGATGCGATTGCCCTCGCTCCGCATGTGGGTGATGTACATGCCGCTGGACTCGCCCGCGGCGCGGCAGAGCTCCACGAGCTCGGGCGTCTTCGCGTAGAAGGCGGGCGCATAGATGAGCGCCGAGCCGACGCCGAGCGCCCCCTCCTTCATCGCCTGGCGGACGAGGTCCTTCATCCGCTCCATCTCCTCGGGCGTCGGAG
>CAZIIB010000160.1:0-7647 GCA_964539125.1 uncultured Thermoanaerobaculia bacterium
GGATGGGCCAGGAGATCTCCGGGGCCCAGCTTCAGGAAGGCCCGGTTCTCGGCGCTCATGCGCTCGTAGCGGGCGAGATCGCCGGCCCAGACCCGCCGGTCGACCAGCAGCGCAGCGAGGCAGACGGCCAGGACGGCGCAGACGGCGACCACCGTGCCCGGCGCCATGCCCGCGCCTCTCCCGCGCGCTCCGAGGCGGGCGACGAGCCGCCGCGCGCCGAAGGGGAAGGCGACCGCCAGGAGGAGCCAGGAGGCGACGGCGTAGCGCGGCACGACCTCGGTGGCGACCGGCAGGACCGGCAGCACCGCCAGGATCGCCGCCACACCCAGGAGGAGGGCGTTCTCCCGTCGGACCGCGGCCAGACAGAGCGCGCAGAGAAGGCCGACCAGGGCGACGAAGCCGGCTGCCGAGGGCTCTCCCAGGAGCACGCGGCCGAGGCGCAGCGGTAGGAGCGCCGCGAGGCGCGGCCAGCCGCCCTCGGGGACCGCCCAGCCGTAGCCGCCCAGGGCCGTGCCGAGCATCCAGACGCGGTACCCGGCGTAGACCCCCAGGGCGACGGCGTGGGGAAGCGCCAGCCGCAGCCGTCGCCGGAGGGTGGCCTCGGGCAGGAGCGGCAGGAGGAGCGCCAGCGGCACCGCCACTTCCTTGGCCAGCGTCGCCGCCAGGAAGAGAACGGCCGAGAGCGTCGCGAGCCACCACGGCGCGGAGCTCCGCCGCGAACGCAGCGCCAGGACGTAGACGCCGACCGCTGCGACTCCGAAGAGGACCGCCTCCACGTAGTGGCGGACGTAGAGCAGCGCCGCCAGGGGCGCGATGGGCGGGCCGACCAGGAAGAGAAAGGCGCCGGCCACCGCCCATCTGGGCGGCAGCCAGAGTCGGAGCACGGCGAAGAGCGCCAGCGCGGCGAGGGTCAGGGCGGCGAGCTGGTGGGCGTGGAACGGTTCGGCCCGGGCGCCGAACAGGGCCAGGTCGACGTCGTGGGAGACGAAGAGGAGCGGAGTGAGCATCCGGAACGGCAGGCGCTGCCATACCGCGGGGTCGAGGACGTACTGGGCGGGGTGGTAGGCGAGCACCCAGCGCAGGTTGAAGAAGTCGTCGTAGGTGAACCAGAGGCCGAGGACCCGGTGATAGAGGAGCCAGGTCGCCGCGACCAGGCCGAGGCCGGCGGCGAGATCGGGGGCGAGACGGCGCTGGGCGAGGGAAGAGGTCATGGAGGGGCGAGAGCGGGAACGGCCGCCAAGGCGCGGCCGGAAGATCTTAGCGGCTAGCCCCGCCCGCCTCTGGAGGTGGGGGCCTCTCCCGCCTCCGGACGCCCGCGGGCCCACCCTCCGAGACGTGGTCGCCCTGCGGCGCCGCGGCTACTCTCCGAGGTGCAGGGAGACCGGGCCACACGAACGCAGACACGCTCGTGGCCGTCGGCTCACCCGGTCTCCCTACCCAAGTCGTGTGAGGCGGGGTTGGGGGGGTGCGCGGTTGGGATGCCCCGCCTCGGGGTGAGAACGGCTCGCCGCTCGTGGCCGGGCCGCCGAACGCGGAGAGCCGTGGGAGGGGAAAGAGGGCCGTGGCGTGTCGCCACGGCCCTCTGTGTTTGGGACGCTCAGGCTACTTGCAGGTCATCCCGCCACTCGGTCCGCGGCACTTGTTGGAGCAGCAGTCGGCGTTCGAGGTACACGCATCGCCCTTCTGACCGAGGGTGCAGCCGCCGCCGCCTCCTCCCCCGCCGCCTCCGCCCCCGTACAGGGCGTCGAGGCCGTCCTTGTCGTCCTGGGCGATGCTCGCCGGCCCGTTGTCGCACGACGCCACCGAGGGGTACATGGTGGCACCCGACACGTTGGAGTGGGCGAGGCCCAGGCCGTGGCCGGTCTCGTGGACCATGATGCCGGTGATGTAGTACTCGCCGGAGCAGCCGTCGGGCTCGCTGGGCGTGGTGTAGTCGTAGCGGCTGTTGGTGACGATGTCGGCGTCGTCGATGCGCCAGGTGCCGTCGTTGCGCTGGCTGTAGTAGCCGGTGAAGGTGGCGGCCAGGCAGCTTCCGTTGCACGCATGGAGCGGGTCGTCGAAGCGGATCATCGGCGTGCCGTCACCGAGCTGGAGGTTGTCGGTGTTGCCCGAGCGGGCGTGGATGACGGTGCCCGCGCCGGCGCCGTTCCACGCCTGGTTCGACTCGATCGCGTCGACCACCGCCGAGACGCCGTGGTCGGAGTCGGTGACGGTGGCGCTGCCGTTCTGGTCGACGATGTAGGTCGGCGCGTTGTCCCAGGTGCGCGGGGGGTCGAGCAGCACGTAGGCGGCCACGGCGCTCGCGACGAGCAGCCCGGCCACGAGGGCGATGGAAAGAGCGGAGGTCTTGATCCGGTTCATCGTGCGGTCTCCTTTCGCGCCTTACTCGGCCCGTGGCCCGCGGCGGAGCCGATCGGCCTGGGAGCGGACGTTCGCCTCGAGGCTCGCGAGGGGCTGGGGGTGCGGACGCGCCGCGAGCCGGCCGCTCGGGGTGAGGAGCCGGACCTGGCCCAGGGCGGGCACGGCGATGTCCACGCCGTCGGAGCGGGTGAAGACTCTGTACTGGCCCTGGCGGTAGCCGGTGACCTCGACCGCGCCGGCGGCCGTGCGGTGCAGGAACAGGACCTGGCGCTGATTCCTCTGGAACGTGGGGAAGCCCGAAGCCTCCACCTTGTAGTCCGCCACCGTGCCACCCGCCGTGCGCACGTTGAGCACCGCGGGCGCGTCGCCGGCGATCACGTCGCGGACGTAGACCACGGCTTCGGTGTAGATCATGGAGTGCTGGGGGTTCCAGTAAGAGAAGGTGTCCAGCACCTCGCCCACCACCACCGCGTCCGACTGCGCCACGAGTTGCGCGTCGCTCAGCGCGACGAAGGTCGAGGCGCCGGCCGGCAGCGCGGCGGCGACCAGGGTGAGAGCGAGGGCTCCCAAGAGCAATCGACGGTTCATACAGTCCTCCCGGAGGGTAGCCGTCAACCATGGACTCGCGACGCCCCCACGCGGGGCGGCGCGGCGGAGCATCCGACCGCGGAACTACGGCATCGCAGAATTTTCCAGCATACTATTCCACGCCGTCCGGGGAGAGTCAAACCGGCCCTGGACCCGGTATCCTGGGGGACCGACGAGGCGAGGCGACGTGAGTCACGAGCACAGCCACGACCACGACCGGACGGCCAACTTCCGGCGCCTGGGAATCACCCTGGGCCTGGTCGTGGTCTACATGGTGGCCGAGGTGGTGGGCGGAGTCCTCACCGGCTCGCTGGCGCTTCTCGCCGACGCCGGGCACATGCTCTCCGACGCCGGGTCCCTGGGCCTGGCCACCTTCGCCCTGTGGATCGCGGGACGCCCCCGGACGCCCGCACGCACCTTCGGCTACCACCGCACCGAGATCCTGGCGGCGCTCGCCAACGGCGTGGCCCTGGTGGCCATCGCGGCCCTGATCGTTTTCGAGGCCTGGCAGCGCTTGGCGAGCCCGCGGGAGGTGGAGGGCGGAGCGATGATGGCGGTGGCCGCCGGCGGCCTGGGGATCAACCTGGTGAGCATGTGGATCCTCCACGGCGGGCGCGCCGAGTCGCTCAACGTCCGGGGCGCCTGGCTCCACGTGTTCTCGGACACCCTGGGCAGCGTCGGGGCGATCGCGGCCGGCGCGCTGATCTGGGCGTACGGCTGGGACTGGGCGGACCCGGTCGCCTCGGTGGTGATCGCCGCGCTCGTGGTCTGGTCCTCCTGGACCCTGCTGCGGGACTCGGTCCACGTCCTGATGGAGGCGACCCCCACGCGCATCGACGCCTCCGAGGTCCAGCGCGCGATCGCGGCGGTGCCCGGGGTGCGCCAGGTCCACGACCTGCACGTCTGGACCATCACCAGCGGCTTCGAGTCCGTGTCGGTGCACGTGCGGGTCGCGGACGGCGCCGAGGCCCGGGACCGCGACAGCGTCCTCTCGGAGGTCCGCGACCTGTTCAGCCGGCGCTTCGACATCGGGCACTCGACGATCCAGATCGAGTGCGGCGACCCATGCGAGAACGGCCCCTGCGATTAGCTGCGACGGGGAGCGCCGAGGCCGGGAGGTAGACTGCCAGGCCATGTTCGACGCCCTGCTCGGCTGGAGCAACCTCCCGAACCTGCATCACGCCCTGGTCCACTTCCCGATCGCCATGGTGCCGGTGGCGATCGGCTTCGACCTGATCGTCCTCCTCGGCCGCCGGCCGGGGTGGGATCGGGCGACGGCGCTCCTCTACAGCCTGGCCGCCGCGGGCGCGGGAGCGGCGGTCTGGGCCGGCGAGGAGGCGGCGGACTCGCTCTCCAACCTCGACCCGCTGGTCCGGCCCGATGTCGCGGCGCACAGCGACTGGGCTCACGGGTTCCTCTACGCGATTCTCGCCGTCGCCGCCGGCCGCCTGCTCCTGACCTGGGCCGACCGGCGAGCCGCCCGGGCGGGCCTCCGGCGTTGGCGCGCCCTGGTCCTGGCCGGGGCGCTGGGTTCGCTGGTTCTGCTGCTGGGGGCCGCCGACCGGGGCGGGGGCCTGGTGTATCGCTCGGGCGTGGCGGTGGTGGCCGTGCCGTCGCCGCCCCGCGACCGCTGAGCCGGCGGCCTCACCGGGCGTCCAAGACCTCGATCCGGAGCTTTCCGAAGAGGGGCATGAGCCGGTCCAGGGAGCGGCCGGCGTCCGGTCCGTCGAGCGTGGAGGTGGCCAACGCGATGTGGGTGGCGTCGAACCCCCCTGGCTGGGGCGCGAGGATCGTCGGGTCCAGGTCGAGCCAGCGGCCGTCGATCCGCGCCTGGACCCACATGTGGTAGCCGAACACCCGGGAAGAGCCGGCGAAGGCGTCCAGGTAGACCAGGCCGGTCACGACCCGCGAAGGGATCCCCTCGGCGCGCAGCAGAGCGGCGAGCAGAACGCTGTGCTCGGTGCAGTCGCCGCTCCGGCTGGCGGCCACCTCCGAGGCGGTGGCGAAGCCGCTGTCGAGGTCCTTCGCCCGGACCCAGCCGTGGACGAAGCGGGTCAGGTCCTCGGCCCGGCGGATGGGCTCCCCGCCGGCGCCTCGTCTCGGGTGGTCGGCGTCGGAGGGTCCCGCCGTCGCCCGGGCGGCCAGGGCCGCCACCGCCGGGTCCCGGAAGTCGAGGTACACGGAGGGCTCGAGGTACCCCTCTCCGGGCGCGCCGTCCTGGTCGGCCGGAGGCGCGGGACGCGGGTCCGAGCTCGGCTCGCCCACGTCTCCCCCCGCCCCGTTCTCCGGCCCGCCCTCGGGCCAGACCTCGGGCGAGACCACCGTCACCTCGATCCCCGCTCCCCGGCGCTCTGCCCTCTGGGCGCCCTCCGAAGGCAGGTCGGGCACGGAGCCCTCGGGCAGGGTGAGGAGATAGCTCGCCCGGTGGACCGATCGCGGGTGCTCGATCGGCCGGTCCGGGCGCACGAAGGTGGCGACCAGCAGCTCCGGGGCCGCTCCGGCGGCGGCGAGGGCGCTCTCCCGGTCGGTGAGCTGGAGGGTCATCTGGAGGCCGAGGAAGGGGGTCCGGCTCCGGACCACCTCGCCGCGGTCGTCGAGGGCCACCTCCGAGGCGACGCCCGGAGCGCCGCTCTGCTCCTCGCGCCAGCGGCCGGCGGCGCCCGCCTCCCGCTCCTCGGCGGTGGGCTCGCCCAGCCAGGTTCGCCGGATGGTCACCGGCTCGAGCCCGGCGACCGGATCGATGGTGCGCACGCTGTACTCGCGGTCACCCGCCCGGTGGTGCGCGGCCACCACTCTGCGGGCGGCCTCCGGGCTGAGCCACTCACCCGTCGGCAAGGGCAGCTCCTCCCTGAGCTCGCGTCCGCCCTGGCGGGTCGTCGCCTCCACCCCGTCGGCGCCGAACCGGTAGGTCGTCTCGACCGGCGACGAACCGAGCAGGCGGCGGGTCCAGAGGCTCACCGGCCGGCCGGCCGGGGTCTCGACGAAGCGCCCCTCGAGGTCGATTTCGAGCGCGGAGCCTCCGCGGCGCACGCGGAGCCTCATGGCCGAGTCGGTCTCCACGCCCGCGTCCGTCGTGCGACGCCCTTCCCGCGCCCAACCCGCCGGAGCCCCGTCCACCGTGATGGCATACCAGCGCTCAGCGGGCGCTGCCGCGCTCTCCGGCCGGGCCGTCGCCCGAGGTGCCGCAGCGGCGGGGGCCGGCAACCCGGAGCCCGGCGCCAGCGCCGCGAGGGAGGCGGCGAGGATCAGGCTGGCTCGGAATCCCATGAGTTTCTGGAATGCAGGTGGAGCGCGAACCGTTGCGAGTGCGGTGTACGGACCCGAAGCGGGCGCTGCAACTCTACAGGATGAGCGGGCGGGAACGGTGTGGGGGCGGCGTTTGCGGGCCGGGGGTGCAAGCTCTGGTGAAAGTCCGTATAATAGGAGCTGCTCGTCTTCAGGCGACCCGGTCGTCGGACGAGGAGGGATGCTCCCCTCCAGGTCGTCGGGGCCCCGCTCGAAGAGCCGGCATGCCACCTGACCACGAACCGGGGGTGGGTGACCGAGGCCCGGACGGAAGACCTGAAGCGGCTTACATACCGCCACCGGTCCACCCGTGGACCACGACTCCATAGGGGAGTCGGGAACGCCGGTGAGAGCGCGGCGGTGACACTAGAGGTTCTCTAGAACTGGAGGAAGCTCAATGAAGGGACATGCCGAAGGTGCTGGCGACGTCAGCGACATCCGTTCCATCCTCGAGGGCTCGCCCGATCTCGACACGGCTGCCGAGCTCTTGAACCTGGCGGGCAACTCCACGCGGCTCAAGCTGCTCTACCTGCTCGAGAACGCCAAGGAGATGTGCGTCTGTGATCTGGCGGAGATGCTCGGAGTCTCCGTCTCGGCCGTGTCGCAGCACCTGGCCAAGCTCCGCGCCTACCAACTGGTGGCGCCGCGCCGGGATGCCCAGACGATCTACTACCGGCTGACCGATCATCAGTTCAACGATAAGCTGCGCCAGAACTTCTTCAACTGAGGCGCACGCGGTTCGCTCGAGAGGCGGCGGGTCCCGGGAACGGGTCGCCGCCGTTTTTCTTGCCTCCTTCCGTCGCCACGCGTCCCGCCACCGGCCGAAGCGGCACCCTTTTGGATGAGCGCTGAGGTCGGGTACAATGGCTTTCCTTCTCGCCGCCGAGAGCAGGCGAAGCTCGAAGACTGATGCGCTGGCCGATCCGCAGGGAGGACTCCTGACGATGAACCACCCCCGTCCCAAGTTCACCTACCTGGGCCATGCCACCGTGCGCTGCGACCTGCCGGGCGGTGAGGTGATGCTGATCGACCCATGGGTCGAGCACAACCCCTCTTGCCCGGAAGAGCACAAGGACCTGGGGCGCCTCGACGCCATGCTCCTCACCCACGCCCACTTCGACCACATCGGCGATGCCGTGGACGTCGCCAAGCGCTACCGGCCCGGGGTGGTGGTGGCCAACTTCGAGACCGTCGGGTGGCTCGAGTCCAAGGGCGTGGAGAACTGCTCGGCCATGAACATCGGGGGCTCGCAGGCGGCCGTGGGCTGTACCGTGAGCATGGTGCGGGCGGATCACTCCTGCGGGATCCTGGACGGCGACGAGATCCTCTACGGCGGCACCGCGTCGGGCTACGTGGTACGCCTCGACGAGGGCTTCACCTTCTACCACGCGGGGGACACGGCGCTGTTCTCCG
>CAZIIB010000161.1:0-5538 GCA_964539125.1 uncultured Thermoanaerobaculia bacterium
AGCCGATCGCTCAGGTCCTCGCCGGCCCCGGAACGGCGGTGGTGGTCCTGCTGGCGCTCCCCGGCCTCGCCGCACTGCGTCTGCGCCGGCCCATCCTGCGCGCCCTCGATCGCCGGTTCTTCCGCGAGCAGTACGACGCCCGGCGCACCCTCTCCGCCCTGGCGAGCTCGATCCGGCGGGCCGCGGACGCCTCCGAATGGGCCGGAATGCTGGTCGCCGAGGTCGACCGCGCCTTGCATCTGCACTCGCAGAACGTGCTGCTCTTCGACCGCCGGCGGGGCGTCTACGCTCCGGCCTTCGCCGGGGTGAGCGAGCTCTCCGGCGACTCTCCCCTGGCGGAGCGGGTGGCGGCGGCCCCGGGGCCGCTGGTGCTCGACCTGGAGAAACGATCTTCCCTCGTCGGCCAGCTCCCGGAGGAGGATCTCCAGTGGCTCGCCGACGGGGGCTTCCAGGTCCTCGTTCCGGTCCTCGGCTCGGAGCACGAGCCGCTGGCGATCCTCGCCCTGGGCGAGAAGAAGAGCGAGCTTCCGTTCACGGAGGAGGACCTCTCCCTGCTCGGCGCGATCGCCGCGTCGGCGGCCGTGCCCCTCGAGTATCGGCTGCTCGCCGTCGACGAGAAGGCCTCCGTCGGGAGGGGGACGGTACCCGCAGAGGTCGACCGGCCGGCGTCCGAGTGCCCGCGCTGCGGCACCGTCCACTCCGGCGCCACGCGGACCTGCCCGACCTGCCGGACCGAGCTGGTCGAGGCCCGCGCGCCGGCCCTGCTCGCCGGCAAGTACCGGCTGGAGCGCCGGCTGGGAGCCGGCGGCATGGGCGTCGTCTACCAGGGCCGGGACGAGGGCCTCGACCGGGCGGTGGCGATCAAGACGCTGCCCCGCATCTCCCCGGAGCGAGCGATGCGGATGCGGCGCGAGGCGCGGGCGATGGCGGCCGTGGCGCACCCGAATCTGGCGGCGATCTACGCGGTCGAGAGCTGGCGCGGACGGCCGTGTCTGATCCTCGAGCTGCTCGAAGGCGGAACCCTGGCCGAGCGGATCGCGGCCGGTCCCCTGCCGGTGCTCGACGTGATCGACCTGGGGATCGATCTCGCCGGTGCCCTCGCCCGGATCCACGCCGGCGGCATCCTCCACCGCGACCTGAAGCCGAGCAACATCGGCTTCACGGCGGACGGAGCTCCCAAGCTCCTCGACTTCGGACTGGCGCGCATCCTGGCGGACCTGCCCGACGCGCCCGCGCCGGAGGAGCCGACCGGAGAGGCGCCACCCGTGCTCGACCTCTCCGACAGCAAGACCCTGACTCAGCTCGCCGTCACCAGGGCCGGCGCGATGGTGGGAACGCCGCTCTACATGTCGCCGGAAGCGCTCGCCCGCGAGCCCGCCGACCCCGCGGCCGATCTCTGGAGCCTGGCGGTAGCGCTCTGGGAGGCCGCCGCCGGCCGTCACCCGTTCGTGGGCGACGACGACCGGGAGACGAGCCACCGGCTGCGGCATCCTCGCCTCCCCGACCTCGCAAAGCTGCGGCCGGACTGCCCGGCCGGGCTCGTCGAGCACCTGGAGCTCGCCCTCAGCCCCGTCCGCCGCCGCCGCCCGCAGAGCGCCAGGGACGTCAGGGCCCGCCTCCTCGCGCTCCGGCGAGCCGTCGCGGAGGAAGTCAGCTCGTCGGCCGCCTGATCCGCCCGGGGCCCTCGGGAGCCCGAGCCGGATCGGGGGCGCCTGGGGGAGGGCCGACCAGGACGCCGCGGCGCTCGAACCTCGCGGCCCAGTCGGCGCGCGCCAGGAAGTTGAGGTAGCGGCCACACAGCGGCCAGCTCGCCGTGCGATAGCGCGCGGCCATGGCGGCCGCTTCCTTCGGGCTCGCCGGCACCGCCACGAAGTGGGGCCAGATCGCCGGGTCGCCGAGCAGGCGCCGCACGGAGAGCGCGGCCAGGGGCTGGCGCCGCGTCCACGCCTGATGGCCGTAGAACCAGACCGGTGCATCGGCCTCCAGGCCGCTGGCGAGGCGGAACTTCCCGAAGCGCACGGGAGCGGCCCACGGCAGATGGGCGAAGCGGCTCTGGTTGAGGCCGTGGAGGTCCCACACCCGGGCCCGGTCGGCGAAGTACTTGTAGCGCTGATAGTCGCTCTCCGCCACGGCCCCGCCGTCCAGGACGTCATCGACCAGGTGGACGGCGCGAGCGTCGCACGCAAAGCGGGCGTCGTCGACGGGGGCCGACGACGCCAGAGACTCCCGCAGGGACAGATGGGCCTCGCCCGGCAGAGCCTGGGCCACGATCAGAGCGACGAGCCCCGCCGTGGCCGCCAGGCGAAGAGCGCCCCGCGCGTCGAGGGTGGCCATCGCAAGAGCCCACACCAGCAAGACGGAGGGCAGGGCCAGGAACCGCCCGTTGCCGTAGCAGTCCCCCCCGGCCCAGATCACCATGACGACCATCGCCAGGCCCAGGGCGAGATAGCTCGCGGTCCGGCGGCGGCCCCCGGGCGGCCACCAGCGCGCGACGCCGAGGCCGGCGGCGAGGAGCACCGCGGCGACGACCGCCGCCCAGGCCGGCCCGGGGTGGGCTCGTCCGTAGTCGAGCAGGTAAGCCAGGCCATCCCGCACCTCCCACCACCTTCGGTCCGAGGTCTTGGCGTAATACGTGTTGGGCGCCCAGGTGCCGAACTCCGCCAGGCGCCAGGCCATGTAGAGGACCACGAAACCCGCCGTCGCCGCGGCGACGGCGACGATCGTCCGCCGGGGACGGGGACGCGGCAGGCGGATCCCCCAGGCGACGACCAGCCCGGCGGCGAGGACGAGGCCCTCGGGGCGCGCCAGGACCACACCGACCAGGAGGAGGCACCATCCCGCCACCGCCGGCGGCCGGCGCGGTGGGCACAGCAGGGCGACGGCGGCCGCCGCCGTGACCACCGCCACGAACAGCGTCGTCTCGAGGAGAAAGGCGCCGCCGAACGCCAGGGCCGGGGAGCTGGCCGCCGCCAGACCGGCCAGGGTGGCCACCACCCACGCATCGCGACGGCGTCTCCAGGCGAGCACGGCGGCGAAAGGAAGGAGCACCGTCACCACCTGCCAGGCCGCCTCGAGCCACCAGGCCACGGCCATGCCGTCCCGCGACACCCAGCGCAACGCCGCCGCCTTCAGCAACACGTCGAGCAGGCTGGTGAAGCCGTCCACGGCCCCGTCGGCACGGTTCCAGTAGAACGTCCCGGCCGTCGCCAGGTGGCGCGCGTAGACCAGGGTGATGAAGGCGTCGTCGTAGGTCTGCGCCGGCGTGCCCGCGAAGAAGAAGAGACCGGTCGCCGCCACCAGGGCCAGGGCGGCGAGAGCGGCGAGTCGCCGAGCCAGAGCCGCAGGCCGCCACCGCTGTCGCCCGCCTTCGGGAGTGGTCACGCCCAGACCCTACCCCAACCACCCTGGAGCTCTGAGCCCGGTCGGCGGACCCGGCCTCACCACCCGCCGGCCGCTGCTAGACTCGAGCCGTGCTTCGTCTCCGCGTCGAGCCGCCCCAGGGACCGCCGTTCGAGCGGAACCTCGATCAGGACTCGCTCGTCGTCGGGCGCTCTTCCGAGGCCGATCTGATCTTGCCCGATCGCTTCCTCTCGCGCCAGCACGCCCGGATCTACCGCGAGGGCGACACCTGGCTGATCGAGGACCTGGGCTCGCGCAACGGCACCCAGGTCAACGGAGTGACGATCGACGGGGCGACGCCGCTCGCGGTCCACGACGTGGTGCGGCTCTGCTCGAGCGCGTTGATTCTCGACGAGGCGCGATCGTCGGCGGACGACACCGAGCGGGCCTCCCGGGAGATGAGCGCCACCGTGGTGCGGCGGGCGGCGGAGCTCGTCGCCCGGAGCTCGTCCTCCGACGTCGCCGACTTCGACGATGCACAGGCCCTGCGCCAGGTGGCCGCCCGCCTGCAGGTGTTCAACGACGTCCATCGCGCGCTGGCCGAGTCGGTCGAGCTCGAAGATCTCCTGGAGCTGATCCTCGACCGGGTCTGCGATCTCCTCCATCCGGAAGACGCCGTCATCTCCCTGCGCCGACCCGACGGCGGCCTGGAGCCGGTCGCCGGCCGGGGAGCCGAAGGGGGCAGCGGGCTCGTCTCGACCACCCTGGCCCGGCGAGTGGTCGAGGAAGGGGTCGCCGTTCTCCTCTTCGACGCCCAGGAGGACGAGAAGTTCTCTTCTTCGGAGAGCCTCCTGATCTCGGGCGTCCGCTCCCTGGTCGCGGCGCCCCTGATGTCGTCCGACGGCTCGTCCCGGGGCATGATCGCGCTGGGCTCGCGGCTCCAGGTGCGCCAGTTCTCCGAGGCGGACATGGAGATGCTGGCCTCCCTCGCCGCCATCGCGGGCATGCGCATCCGGGACATCGAGCTGACCCGGGAGTCGGTCGAGCGCCGACGCCTGCAGGAGGAGCTCGAGCTGGCGCGGCGGATCCAGGTCGCCCTGCTTCCCGACTCCCTGCCCGAGGTCCCGGGATATTTGCTCCATGCCGGCAACCTCCCGTCCCGCGGCGTCTCGGGCGACTACTACGAGCTCCTGACCCGGCGCGAGGGCGCCGAGCTGGCCGCGGTCATCGCCGACGTCTCGGGCAAGGGGATCGCCGCCTCGCTCCTGACCGCAACGATCGAGGCGCTCGCCGCCGAGCCCATCGAAAGCGGCGATTCCCCGTCCGAGATCTGCACCAGCGTCGCTACCCGCCTCCATCGGAGGACGCCGCCCGAGAAGTACGCCACGGCGATCATCGCCACGGTCGACGCCGCGACCGGCCGGCTGACCTGCACGAACGCCGGCCACAACCCCGCGATCCTCTTGCGCGCGGGCGGGAGCCACGAGCTGATCCCGGCCACCGGCGTGCCGCTGGGGATCCTGCCGTTCGCCACCTACCGAAGCTCGGATCACGAGATGCAGCCAGGAGACACGCTGGTCCTCTACACCGACGGAATCACCGAAGCCGAGAACGCCCGGGACGAGGAATACGGTCTCGATCGGCTGCTCGCGATCTGCCGGGCACGCGGCTCCTCGAGCGTGCGCGAGCTGGCGGAAGCGATCGAGCACGACCTCGACGAATTCGTCGAGGGCCGGCCGTACGCCGACGACCGCACGATCGTCATCGTCCGGCGCGACGGTGGATGAGCTCCTCGCGCTCCTCTGGAGGACCACCGTCGGGGGCCGGCGCCCGTCAGTCCCGGAGCTCGCGGCCGGGGTCGATCCGGGCCACCCGCCGGGCCTGGAGCCAGCAGGCGAGGAACGCCGTGGCCAGCAGCGCCGCGGGCACCAGCACGAAGGTGACCGGGTCGAGCGCGGAGACGCCGTAGAGCAGGCCGGAGAGGAGGCGCACGGCCAGGAGCGCTCCCCCCACCCCCAGCACCACACCCGCCAGGACCGGGGTCATGCCCAGCCGCAGCACGAAGCGCATGACGTCGCCCCGGTCGGCGCCGAGCGCCATCCGGATGCCGAGCTCGCGCACCCGCCGGCTCACGGTGTAGGAGAGGACGCCGTAGATGCCGACCAGGGCCAGGAGGAGGGCGAGCCCCGCGAACACCCC
>CAZIIB010000161.1:5548-7620 GCA_964539125.1 uncultured Thermoanaerobaculia bacterium
AGCGCGGCCCCAGGACCGAGGTCGAGAGGATCTCCTCCATGGTTCGCACCGAGTACACGGGCAGGGCCGGGTCCAGCTCCGAGACCAGCGCGCGCACCGAGCCCGTGAGCGCGGCGGGGTCTCCTCCCGTGCGGAGCGTGAGGGCCATGTGGCTGCTCGGGCGCTGGAGCAAGCTCAGGTAGACGTGCGGGTAGACGGGCCGGTCCAGGCTCTCCGTCTTCACGTCGCCGACGACTCCGACGATCGTGTACCAGGTGGCGTCCCCGAAGGAGATTCGGCTGGCGAGCGGGTCCTCGCCGCTCCAGTAGCGGTGCGCCATGGCGCGGTCGATCAGCGCCACGGGCCGCGCGCCGGAGTTGTCCCGCGATTCCAGGAGCCGCCCCCGCTCGAGCGGGATGCCGAGCGTCCGGAAGTAGCCGCCGTCGGCGCCGCTGACGACCGCATCCTGGACGACGTCGGGCGCCGGCTGCGGGCGACCCTCGATCCGGAAGCTCAGATAGTCGCCGCTCTGGAGGGGAAGGTCGGTGGTCAACCCGGCCGCGCTCACTCCCGGGAGCGCTCCCGCGCGCTCCTCTAGGCGCCGCCAGAAGGCCACGAGGGTCGGATCGTCCCGGTACGAGGTCTCCGGCAGGGCGACTCGCGCGGTGAGGACGCCCGACGCCCTGAAGCCCGGATCGACGCCCTGGAGACGGGCGAAGCTCCGGATGAGGAGCCCGGCGCCCACGAGGAGCACGAGGGCGAGGGTCACCTGGAGGGCCACCAGACCCCGGTCGAGAAGCCCTGCGCCGCGGCCTCCCGCGGTGCGGACGCCTTCGCCGAGCTCCGGCCGCAGGTTCGGCCGGGTCAGGCGGAGGGCCGGCGCGAGGCCGAAGAGCATCGTGGTGAGCAGCGCCGTGCCCAGGGCGAAGAGCAGGACCGTGGCGTCCACGCGCACCTCGCCCAGGCGCGGCAGGGCACCCGGATTCAGGTGGACGAGGGCGCGGGTCCCCCAATGGGCGCCGAGCAGGCCGAGGGCCGCGCCCAGGAGCGAGAGGAGGAGGCTCTCGGCCAGGAGCTGGCCGGCCAGGCGTCGCCGGCCGGCGCCCAGCGCCGAGCGCAGCGCCATCTCCCGGCCGCGGGCGGCCCCGCGCGCCAGGAGGAGGTTGGCCACGTTGGCGCAGGCGATGAGCAGCACCAGGCCCACCGCCCCCAGGAGAATGAGCAGGGCCGGCTTCACGTGACCGACGATGCGATCGCGAAGGGGCGTGACGGTGACGCCCCAGCCGGTGTTCGTGCCGGGGTACTGCGCCTCGAGGCGCTCCGCGATCGTCGTCAGCTCGGCGCGGGCCCCGTCGAGGGTCGCCCCGTCGCCCAGCCGGCCGACGACCGACAGGAAGTCGGAGCGCCGTTGCTGGCCCGGAGAGTCGGGCTCGACGGCCAGGGGAACCCACGCCTGCGCCCAGGACGGGAACTGGAAGCCCGGCGCGGCGACGCCCACGACCCGGTACGGCTCTCCGCTCAGCGTGATGGTGCGCCCGACGACACCGGGGTCGGAACCGAACCGGTCCTGCCAAAGGGCCCGGCCGAGCACCACCACCCGCGCGGCGCCGGGGTCGTTGGCCTCGGCGGTGAAGCCGGCGCCGAGCGAGGGCGCCACGCCGAGGGTCCGGAAGAAGCCGGCGGTCACCCGCCCCACGATGAGCCGCTCCGGGGGCCGGTCCTCGCGGCCCACCAGGTTCATGCTGGCCCCGGCCACGGCCGTCATCGCCGAGAACGAGTGACTCTGCGCCTTCCAGTCCAGGTAGTCGGGCAACGAGGCGGCCTCGTCCCCGATCCCCTCCTTGTGACCCTGGAGGAGCACCAGCCGGTCCGCGTGCGGGTCGTAGTAGTCGCTTACGGGGTAGCTCGACTGGATCTCTCCCGACGAGACCGCGCGCACGGCGGAGATCTCCGCTACGCTTGCAATGATTGCCTCTTCCAGGCGGCGGCCCAGCGCGGCGCGTTCGGGATCCGCCAGAAACGCCGGCGACGCGGGACAGAGACACACGAGGAACGGCGCGGGCGTTTGTCGGGCGGCGCTGCGCAACGCGGCC
>CAZIIB010000162.1:0-7608 GCA_964539125.1 uncultured Thermoanaerobaculia bacterium
CGACGAGCATGATCGGGATGTCGGAGACGATCGGGTAGACGAGGCCCGAATCGGGGGAGTAGAGCCCCTGCTCGACGGCCGGCTCCTCGTCCCGGAAGTGCTCCCGGAACTTCTCCACGAGGGCCGTGCGGGTCTCCTCGGGCAGATCGACGAGCTCCAGCTCGCCCTTGGTCTTGGGGCAGACGAGGATTTCGAGAAGCTCGGGGTCGACGGCCATCGTTGGGTCTCCTACCGGCGAATCAGCCTAGCACAACGGGCGCGCTCAGCGGCCCCCGCGGCGCCACGTCCAGACGAGGACCAGGCTCTCCTCCCCCGGGTTGTGGTCGTAGAGGACGGCGTTCGAAAGGTGGTAGTAGACGAGGCCCAGCTCCTGCGCCGCACCGATCCGCAGATCGAGCTCGATGCCCGAGCGAAACTCGACCGGCCCCCCGAGGTTCTTGTCGTCCCCCTGGTGGTACAGGCCCGCCCCCGATTGGGGCACCAGCCGCCAGTGCGGACCGAGCGGTACCTCGAGGCGGAATCCGGCGTAGGCGAACGCGGCGTGCCGGTCCGTGGTCATGGCGCCCCACGCCGGCGCGAGGCGCCAGGTGACCGGCCAGGTTCCCTGCCAGAACGGCCGGTACCGGAGCTCCACGCCGACTTCGTTGGACGGGTCGGCCTCGAAGGCGTCGTAGCGACCGGCCCAGACGCCGATCTCGGTGAGTGCGGGCTCCTTCGGCGGAGCGGCGGCTCCGCTCCCCTGCGCCGCGGCCCCGCTCGGAGCGAGCAGCCCGAGTGAGCCGGCGGCGAGGAGAGCGAGGACGAGCCGATTCGTGCGGATGGCTGTGCGCATCGTGGATCACCCCCTTGGCAGTCGAGCCAAGGATTCTACTCGGCGCCTCGCGTGGACGGCCTGCCCCCCGCCAGGGCCGCCACCAGCAGGCCCCACACGACCAGGGGCAGGCGCAGGGTCGCGAGGAGCCCGGGCGGGCGGGGATCGGTAGGCGGGGAGTCGGGCGAGGTCATGCTGGGCGCGGGGAAGGCGCGGATGTCGTGCGGCGAGCTCCAGATCGGGCATAATCGCACGGCCCCGCTGCTCAATGCCAGCTCCAGCCAGGTACCGACGGCGGCGCGAGAGGATCGAACCCGTGAGCCAGCCAGAGGTCTCCATCGTCGTCCCCGCCTACAACGAGGAGGAGAGCGTTCCGGTGCTCGCCCGGGAGATCCGGGAGGCCTTGACCGGCGCCGGGATCCCGTACGAGGTCCTCTTCGTGGACGATGGCTCGACCGACTCGACGCCCGAGGTCCTCGCCCGCCTGGCCGCCGAGGATCCGGCGATCCGGGCGCTGCGCCAGCGGCCGAACCAGGGCCAGTCGGCGGCCCTGGCAGCCGGCTGGCGGGCGGCGCGCTCCCCGGTCGTCGTGACCCTGGACGCCGACCTCCAGAACGATCCGGCCGACATCCCCCGCCTGCTCGAGGCCCTGGCCGGCCACGACGTGGTCTCGGGGATCCGCACGAAGCGCCAGGACACCTGGGTGCGGCGCCTCTCGTCGCGCATCGCCAACGGGGTGCGCAACCGCCTGACCGGCGAGTCGGTCGCCGACGTCGGCTGCACGCTCCGCGCCTGTCGCACGGAGTTCCTCCGCGAGCTGCCCATGTTCACCGGCATGCACCGCTTCCTCCCCACGCTCCTCAAGCTCGCCGGCGCCCGGATCACCGAGATCCCGGTCGGCCACCGGCCGCGCCGCTTCGGCACCACGAAGTACGGCATTCAGAACCGGCTCTGGCGCGGCCTGGTCGACCTCATGGCGGTGCGCTGGATGCAGAAGCGCTGGATCGACCCCACGCGGGTCGAAGAGGTGACGCCGAGACGCGACGAGGCGTCCGAGAGCTAGGCGCTCCTGGCGGCCCTGCTCCTGGTCGCCGCCGTGTGGCGAATGCGGGGACGAGAAAGCCGCCGGGCGAAGAGAGCAGACGGAGGATCAGCTCGCCTTTGCGCGAGGGATGACCTCGCGTGCGATCCGCTCGCCCGCTCGGCGCTGGGCCTCCTCGATCTCGTAGTCCATCTGGAGGCCGAGCCAGAAACGCTCCGAGGTGCCGAAGTAGCGCGCCAGGCGGAGCGCCGTATCCGGCGTCACCGCGCGCTTGCCGAGCACCAGCTCGTTGACCCGCCTGGGCGGTACGTGGATCTCCCGAGCCAGTCGGTTCTGGCTGAGATCGAGCGGCCTCAGGAACTCCTCCAGGAGCACCTCGCCGGGATGGACGTTGGGCAGTCTCTGTGGCATGCGCATGAACCTCAGTGGTAGTCGACGGAGCATGGTGATCTGGCCGGCGTGGGAGACATCGGCAGGAGGATCAGTCACTCCCGTGGAGGCCCACCCGACCTCCTCTCGGAGGAGCTCGTCGCTGAGCGCCTAGCGATGCTCCTCGTAGGGATCGCGGTCGTGCTCTTCCGTGAGCTCCGGCGGCACGGCACCCTCGTAGACTGGTACCTCCGAGAACAGCGGGTCGTCTCGCCAATCCTCCACTGCGTCCAGCCTTCGCTCGAGGGACTCGCGGACGAGCTGAGCGAGGGAGATGCCCTGGCGGTCGGCCATCTCCTGCGCCCGGAGCTTGAGTTCTTCCGGCAGACGGACGGTCGTCCTCATCATGGGTCTGTTTCCTCACAAGTAGCCGCCAGGGTCCAACCACCGTGAGTCGCGGTCAATGCTCTCTCCTACGAGGAAGTTCCCGGCGGAGGCATTGCCGCGCCTCCGCCGGGCTGTGGCCGGTCTACCGGGCCAACTGCCGCATGAGGGTGCGGCCGAGGAGCGGGATCTCCTCCCGGCCCAGGGATTCGACCGCCAGGGCGAACGAGTGCGGCCGGGCGACGAGGGTGCGGGCGACGTGGAGGTGCTCGACGATCCGCGGCTCCGGCCGCGCGAGGTGCCCGACGCAGCGCGACCCGTCGTGGATCGGCACCCCGAGCCGCTTCGCCGTCTCCCCCATCGACAGGTGATTCCGTGCCTCGAGGCCCGGGAGCGTGGCCGCGATCAGCAAGGCGTCCGAGCGGTGCCGCGCGATCGCCACCGGCTCGTCACCGGCCGCCACCGACTCGCCTCGCCGCACCACGGCCCAGGCGCGCCCGTGGCGCAGGACCACCGGCTCGACCTCCCAGGGCCCGGCCCAGAAGGCACCCTCGACCAGCCCCGAGGCGGCCGCCGGCCCCGAGGCGTGGGGATCCTCCCGTCGCGACGCTTCCAGCAGGAAGCGCTGCGAGAAGGCGTTCGCCGGCGGCGAGATGCTGGACGGCGAGGTGGAAGAGGGAACCGAGGATGGACGACTGCTGCTACTCTCTCGACTGTTGTGCATGGGAGCTCCTTTCTCCTGTGCATGACGGGCCCGGGTGAGCGGCAACTCGCTCGGGCCACTCGGTTTTCAAGGCGCCGCGCCCGGGAACGCCCCAGGGGCGGCGGCCGCCGAGGAGGCCACTGCACCTCCAGCGGATGCGCGGATGCGGGAATCCTAACGGGCCGGATGGCGGAAGTCAAGCGGTACTGGAGCCTCGTAGACCGAGACCTCGAACACACCCTGAGCGTCCCGCCCGCCTGCCCGCTTACCCGAACTCCTTCACCGGCGGCGCCTGGTCGCGACCTACGCGGCCGGTCTCGATCCGGGCCTGGAAGTAGTTCTCGCCCCGGATCGGGCACCCGGCGAGACGCCGGAGCATGGCGATCTGGCCGACGTGGGAGAGGGCGTCGGCGACCGGGCCGCGGAAGATCTTCTCGGCCGGGTACGAGCGCTCGTCGGCGGCGGCCAGGGAGCGGTCGAGGCGCTCCAGGGCGGAGAAGAAGCGCTCGACCTCCTGGTCCCAGGGCAGCGGCTCGGCGTCGGTCCAGCGGTACTCCCCGCGGCTCATGCGGAGACCCCAGTCCAGGAGGTCGCCCACGTGGGCCAGGATCTCGACCGGCGTCCGGGTGGTCTCTCCGGCGCGGAAGGCGGCGAACTCGGGCGGCGCCCCGCGCAGCGCCTTGCCCCCGCGGTAGGCCAGCGTGGCTACGGTGTGGCGGAGCAGGTCGATCTTGGGATCGGGCGCGGAAGCGGAGATGGGCTCGCTCATGGCGCCATCATGCACCGGCGCCATGAGCGCCTCAAGTCCCGCGACCCGGGAAGCTCGCTTTCGGCGCCCCCCGAGACCGCGCTAACGCCTCAGTCAGCATGGCATCCAGACTTGGCCATTCCCGTTGTCGCATTCACATTCGACGTAGTTGTCGGGTGGTTGCTGACAGATGAACCAGGTGACGTGAAGCTGGCCCCCGCAAATGTCATAGGCACAGCTCGTACGGAAGGTGAAACACAGAATCCGGCAGTCCTGAGGCTCTGGCGCAGGCCGTGCGGCATCTCCCGCAGCTTGCTGGAGCTGCGAAGGCCCGGCGGAGTAGATCAAGCTGCTCAAGACCTGATTCGGCGCGCCCACCGAGACCGCCGGAGCCGGCCGAGCAACCGTCGTTGCCGGCGTACCCTTGGCTTGCCTGGGCGGAGCTTGGGCCGTCGCTCCCGTGGCGAGAAACAGCATGGCGACTGCGGCGAGGACGCGACTGATTCGGTGCATTCTGATCTCCTAAGAGAGTTCCCGAGTCACTGCCAGGCCGACAGGGACTCTTAGCTCAGTAAGTAAGTATTTGCCATTATACAGAAAGTCCACCAGACAGTCCACCGGCGCCATGTTCCCGGGCTCACTCCCCTCCGTCGCGTTCGAAGGCCGCCCGCTCCACGGCCCGGGCGCGGGCCACGCCTTCGGCGATGACCTGGGCGTAGTAGCGGGGCATCTTGGCGTGGACCTGGGGAGCGATCCGGGCCGGGTCGGGAGCGGCCGCAGGCGCCAGGCCGTCGAAGGCGGCGATCCGGCCGTCCTGGAGGAGCGGACGCACCCAGGTCAGGGGCTCGCTCGCCACGTCGGTGACCGTGGCCACGCGGATCGCCCCGGCCGGATCGAAGGCGACGCCGACGCCCACCGGGCCGTGCTCGGAGGCGGTCCAGAGGAAGACGACCGAGCCCACCAGGGCGCCGCCCGCGTCCCGGCCCACGTAAAGCTTGACCTCGTCCGCGGTGGGCCGCCAGCCGGTCGCCTCCTGGACACTCCGGACAACCTCGGGCGAGAGGTCCTTGGCGAAGAACTTCGTGGCGCCGGGTAGCCCCTGCTGGACGAAGGCGCTCTTCTTGACGAGCTGGACGTTGGGGGTGATGTGGGCAAAGGCCGGCCCGGCGAGGAGGGTCGCGGCCGCGGCCAGGACGGGCAGGAACGGGGTGCAGCGGGTGCTACCCATGGGAGGGCTCCTTTGCGGATCTCGAGAACCAGCACTGCTTCAGGGTGAGGACGAGGACGACGAGGTAGACCAGGCCCATGGCCAGGCCGCCGGCCACGGCGAGCGTGGCCCAGCCGACGCCCCACGACGGGGCGAGGCGGGCGCCCCAGAGGCCCACGAAGTCGGCCGCCGGAGCGGCGAAGGCGAGGAAGATGAGCCCGGAGCGCAGCCGCGATCCGAGCTCCAGGCCGAGCACGATCGCCGCCAGGGCGAGGGCGCACAGGTCGTAGGCCGGCACGTGGACGTGGGTGTCCTGGACCAGGAGCTCGCCTTCGATGTGGTGGTTGTCGCGGTCCAGGTCGGTGAGGGAGATCGGATGCTCGCCGCCCGCCCCGTCCGCCGGCGACGCCGACGTCCGAGGCGCGAGGGAGCGCGCGACCTCCGGGGGGGAGAACGAGGAGAAGTTCTTCACCTGCCAGGCGCCGAACAGGTCGGCGACGCCCAGCAGGAGCAGGAACAGGGTGACGGCGAGGCGGAGCTCGAACGGCCCCCGGGGAAGTCGTCCCAGGATGGCGCTTGTCTCGGCTTCCGGCATCAGAAGAGGAACACCGTCTGGAGGGTGGCGGACAAGAAGTCGCTGCGGCCCACGCCCTCTTGCCCCGAGCGGAAGACGCTCCGGTCCGAGCGGTCGTAGCGCAGGTCGAGGCGCACCTGGAGCTCCGGGATCTTGAGCGAGGTGTGGCCGAGGTAACGGAAGACGCCGTAGAAACCGCCCCCCACCAGGTACTGGGGCGAGACGGTCAGCGAACGCAGCGTCTGGGCCGTTCCGGTGCGCGCACCGTCCGGATCGTCCAGGTAGTCGGCGCGCACGGTACCCGCCCAGGGGCCACCGAAGCGGTGGTGGGCGAAGAGGGTCTGGGCGCGCCACTGGCCGGTGCCGCCGTCCAGGGCCGCGCTCTGCTCCTCGCCGGCCACCGACTCCCCGCCCAGGATCCAGCTCCGGACCGGCTGGAAGAGGAGGGTGCCCACCGCCGTGGTGCGCTCGTGGCTCGTGTCGTCGGGCTGCTCGGGACCCCGGATCACTCCGAGGCCCACGTGGGCGGAGAGCGACGGGCTCCACAGGCCGTAGAGGGCGAAGGTCTTGGCGTGGTTGTTGTCGGTGTCCTGGTCCCAGCCGTTGGCGACGAGGGCCCAGCCCTCGAACTTCGGCGAGAAGGCCTGGTGGACCTGCAGGCCGGTGAACTTGACGGGACGGGCGAACTGGAAAGTGAAGGACTCCGTCGCCTGGAGGTTGAGCGGCGCGTCGTCGCGCTCGATCGCCAGGGGCGAGTCGAACTTCCCGAAGGAGACGTCCAGGCCGGAGACGGCCGCGGGGCGCCAGGTGAGGATCAGGTTGTCGATCTCGGTGTCGGTGCCCCCACCGTCCGCCGCCCCGGCGTCCTCGAGGAACGGCGACGGGGCGTCGCGGGAGGTGGTGAGCTGGCCGAAGACGGTGAAGCGGTCGGTGATCGCCTTGTAGGCGGCGAGCGCCAGCACGCCGGCGGCGAAGGAGCTGTCGCCGGTCTCGCGCTCGTAGTGGAAGTCGGCAACGCCGAAGCCGTTGAGCTGCAAGCGATGGCTGGCGTCGGCGGCGAAGCCCTGGCCGCCCGTGCCTTCGTCGATGGACTGCGGGCTGACCGGCACTTCGCCGGAGGATTCCTGGGCGCCGACCGCGGCGGGTAGGGCGAGCAGCGCCAGCACGCAGCCGCCCGCCAGCGCCACGCGGCGCCGGGTGGGGTGATCCATGGCAACCTCCCGGGTTGTCGAGATGGTTCAGTTGTCGGTGCGGCGAATCGGCAGGTCAGGCTCGTGGCGGAGGGACGTCCGGTTCCCGGCACGGATCGAGAACGACGGCCGGGCGCAGGGGCACCACGGGCTCCGACGCCGCGAGCGTCGCGGTCCAGGCGAGGGTCGAGAGGACCGCCGGAGGGGCCGCGACCGAGCCCACGGGGAGCGCGGGAGGCGGGCAGGTCGTGAAGCTCGGAAGGCCCTCGGCGCGCGCGCGGGCGCAACGCAGGGCGCAGGCCGGGTCCATCTTCCCCATCGGGCAGCACGACGCAAGGGGCGCCGTCACCGGCGCCTCGGCGAGGCTGGCCAAGGCGGGAAGCAGCAGGCTCGCGACGAGCACCAGGGGAGCGAACCGCATAGGCTGTCAGGATAGCAGGAACACTGAAGCGGGTCGGCAGCCGCCGGAGCGGCTCACTCGCCGGGATCGGGGATCAGGAGTCGCTCGACGGACCGGGCGTGGCCGGTGGTCTCGTCCACGTCGACGACGGCGGCGGCCAGCCGGACGTCCCGCTTGGCC
>CAZIIB010000163.1:0-7601 GCA_964539125.1 uncultured Thermoanaerobaculia bacterium
CCTACGACCGGGTGGGTGCGGTCAAACGCCTGGTCCACCCGCCGCGCGTCGAGCTCCGCGACGAGCGCTACGGCGCCTCCGTGCGCCTCGTCCTCTCGGTCTTCGAGGCCGAGCGCGAGGCCTTCGAGGAGGCGCTCGCCGACCTCGGTCTCGAGGCGCGGGAGCGGGAGGATTGCCCGCCGGCCGCCCCAGAGTCTTCTTGAGGCGGCGCGCGACCTCGGCTACACTGTTTCAAGTTCCCGGGCGCAAAGGACTTTTCCGTACTTCCTCAAAGGAGCAGGCCTCAAATGAGCGACGAATCCGTCCCGCCGAAGCCGCCATCCCAAGACCCTGGTCAACAGGGCGCGGGCGCTCCGCCCCCGCCGCCTTCCGGCAGCCCGCCGCCGCCCCCGGCCTCCCCCGGCGGAGGAGCCGCGGGCAGCAACCGCGGCCTCATGCTGGTGCTGTCGTACCTCTGGATCCTGGCCCTGGTGCCCTACCTGACCGAGCAGCAGGACCCGGAGGTCAAGTGGCACGCCCGCCACGGCCTGGTGCTCATGATCGCCGAGATCCTGCTGTCGATCGTGATCTTCATCCTCAGCCTGATCCCGGCCGTCGGCTGCGTGATCTCGATCCTCTGGATGTTCGCCTGGATCGGGATCGTCATCATCCACATCCTGTGCATCGTCAAGGCGACGAACGGCCAGCGCTTCATCATCCCGTACGTCAGCCAGTACGCCGACCAGATTCCGTAGCACCTTGCCGGCGGGGTCTCCGAACGGGGGCCCCGCCGCGCCTCTCTCTCGCCGATGGCCCGGCTCGGGAAGCTCGTCGCGCGGCGCCGGGCGCTGATCGCCGCCGTCGCCGTCCTCCTCGTCCTCCTCGGGCTCGACCTCGCCCGTCCGCCGCGCGACCAGCTTTCGGCCCGCGCTCTGCTCGGAGCGATCCACCTCTACCAGGCGACGCTCTCACCGGTCCTCGGCCACGCCGGGGTGCGCTGCCGCTTCCAGCCCACCTGCAGCCACTACGCCGAGGGCGCGATCGAGAAATACGGCGCCCTGGAAGGTTCCGCAAAGGCCGCCTGGAGGGTGCTGCGCTGCGGCCCGTGGACGCCGCCGGGAACCGTCGACCCGCCCTGAGCCTCGGCTAATCGACGTGGCCCATCAACTTCCGCACCGCCGGGCTCAGCAGCAACGCCACGATGCCTGCGCCGCCGATGAACATCGCCACCTCCCAGAAGAGGGCCTGGGGCGCCAGGTTCTCGAGCTGCCCGGCCACCAGGCCGGCGAACAGGTTGCCGAGCGCCGCGGCGATGAACCACACCCCCATCATCTGGCCCACCCGGTTCTTGGGCGCGAGCTTGGTCATGGACGACAAGCCGACCGGCGAGAGGCACAGCTCGCCCACCGTATGGAGGAAGTAGGTCACCACCAGCCAACTCGGCGAGACCGGGCTCTCCGGCGTCGCCCGGACCGCGCCCCAGGCCAGAACGAAGAACCCCGCCGAGAGGCCGAGCAGGCCGAGGGCGAACTTCACCGGGATCGAGGGGTTTGCCTTGCGCTCGGCGAGCCAGGTCCAGAGCCAGCCGAAGATCGGCGCGAAGATCACGATGAACAGGGGGTTGACGTTCTGCAGCCAGGTGGTGGGCATCTCCCAGCCGAAGAAGACCCGGTCGGTCAGGTCGCGGGCGAAGAGGTTCATCGACGAGCCCGCCTGCTCGAAGCCCGACCAGAAGATGGCGGCGAGCAGGAAGAGCCAGAAGATCACCATCAGGCGGCGGTTCTCCATGTTCGCCTGGCCCCGCCGCGCGACCAGCAGGACACCGTTCATCACCAGGAAGATCCCGAGCAGGCCCGCGGTGGCGTACTGGCCGCCGAGCTCGGTCCCCTGGCGGGGCACGAAGTACCAGAGCATCAGAGCCCAGGCGGCGAGGAGAGCGCCGGACCATCGGACGTCGAAGATCAGGTTGCTGAAGAAGAGGATCGAGAGCAGCAGGATGCCGTAGCCGAGCCAGGTGGCGAACGCTTCGAGGGAGATCTGGATCGTCCCCGAGGTGGCGAGGTAGACGAAGGCCACGGCGACGGCCGCGATCGCCGCCGTCGTCAGGTAGAAGTACCGAGCCCGGCGCGAGAGCACCCGACGCTCCTCACCGGTGTCGAGCTTGCCCAGCTCGCCGAAGTGCCGGTCGCCGAGCTTGTACTGGATGACCCCGAAGAGCATGCCGAAGCCGGCGGCCGAGAACCCCCAGTGCCAGTTGATGCGCTCGCCGAGGGTGCCGCAGACGAACGGGCCGAGGATCGCCCCGATGTTGATGCCCATGTAGTAGATGGAGAAGCCCGCGTCGCGCCGGGCGCCTCCCTCCGGGTACAACGCGCCCACCAGAGTGGACACGTTGGGCTTCAACAGACCGGTGCCGATGATGATCAGGACGAGGCCCAGGTAGAAGGTCGGGGCCCCGGGCAGCCCCACGAGCGGCGCGGCCATGGTGAAGTGGCCGGCCGCGATGACGCAGGCGCCCACGAAGACCGCCCGGCGTTGTCCCCAGAGCTTGTCGGCCACCCAACCGCCGGGCAGTGCGACCAGGTAGACCATGGAGGTATAGAGGCCGTAGATCGCCGAGGCTTTCCCCGCGTTGAAGCCGAGGCCCGCGTTGGCCGCCACCAGGGGCGCGGTCATGAAGAGCACCAGGAGCGCCCGCATGCCGTAGTAGGAGAGGCGCTCCCACATCTCGGTGAAGAACAGGGTCGCGAGCCCCCGGGGGTGACCGAAGAAGGTCTTGCCGCCGGGCGGAGGCCCGAGTTGGCGGGAGCTTCCAGCGGCTTCGGCGGCGGTCTCGTCGGCGAGCTCGGAGGAGGGGTCTTTCGTCATGACGCGGCGCATCCTATCGTGAAACGCCGGGCCGCCTTGGAGCGCGGCCCGGGCCCCTCGCGGGCCAGGCTCGCGGGGAGGAGAACGGGATCGGCCTCGACGCTCACTGCCGGGGTTGGGCAGTGCTTCGGGCCGGGACGTCTTTCCCGGTCACCATGCTAAGGTTGCGCCAAGCGGTTTCCCGAACCCACGAGGACTGAACTTGGTCTCCCGCCGGGCCGTCAAAGCCACCGTAGCAGCGACTCTCTCGGTGGTGGTCGCGAGCCTCTACGCTCTACAGGTTCGCGAGGCCGAGCTGCGCGCCGACCGGCGCGTCGGGATCTCCATCGACCAGGGCAAGCGCGGCGTCCTGGTGATCGACGTCGAGCCCGGCCTGCCGGCGGACCGGGCGGGCATCGAGAAGGGCGACGAGATCGTCGCCATCGGCGACCTGCCCCTGGCGAAGTCGATCGACTACGACGTGGCCGCCGCGAACCTCGACCGCGGCGAGCCGGCGCGTTACACCCTGCGTCGCGGCGACCGGGAGCTCGCCGTCCAGGTGGTGCCAGGGGTCCCCTTCCCGTACCTCCAGTTCACCCTCGACACGCTGGCCCTCTTCGGCTACCTGGCGCTGGCGCTGCTCGCCCTCTTCCAGGGCCCCGGCGACCTCCGTGCGCGCCTCCTGTTCGTCTTCGCCACCGCCGTCACCCTCGAGCTCGCCCTGCCCTACCAGGCGATCGGCGAGCCGTCGCTGATGGTCTTCTCGATCTCCCTCTACTACCTCCTGACCGGCCTCGAGATGGCCACCGAGCTGCACCTCGCCTCGGTCATCCCCAAGCGCTACGGCTGGATCGAGCGCCGGCGCTGGCTGGTGCCCGGCTACTACGTCCTCGGCCTGGGCCTGGGCGCCGTGACCGCCGCCACCTACCTCACCGAGGGCGTTCTCGGCTGGCCCCATCTGCTCCCCTGGACGGCGGTCCAGGCCGAAAATGTCCTGCTCAACGTGGGTTTGCCCTTCTGGGCGATCGGCGTGCCGGCAATCCTCGCCCTCCAGGTGAGCCGGGCGAGCGAGCCCCGGGCCCGCCACCAGGTGGGCCTGGTGCTCGCCGGCGTCCTGCCCTGGACGGTGACCGTCCTGCTCATGACCGCCTTCGACCTCCAGGACTGGCAGATCCCATGGTCCCTGGTGGCGGTCGAGACCCTCGCCCTCCTCGCCTACCCGGTGGCCGTGTTCATCGCGATCTACCGCTACCAGCTCTTCGACATCGAGCTGGTGGTGCGCCGCGGCCTGGTCTACACCACCCTCACCGGGGCTCTGATCCTGGTCTTCTACGCCGCCCTCGGGGCGGGCGGGGCGATCTTCTCCAACCTGGTCGAGGGGGGTAGCTCGGTCTGGTTCATCTCGGCCGTCACCCTGGCGCTCGGCCTCCTCTTCGCCCCCCTGCGCCGGTTCCTCCAGGGCCTGATCGACCGGCGCTTCTTCCCCGAGCGTCGCGCCTTGAGGCAACGGCTCGTCTCCCTGGCCGGCGAGCTCCCCGGCCTCGGCAAGCTGCCCCTGATGGGGGAGCACCTGGTCGGGCGCCTCGAGGGGATCTTCGCGGTGCGCTCGGCCAGCCTGCTGCTCGCCGACCCCAAGTCCAGTCTGCTCCTGCCCCTCGCTTCGACCGGCACCGCGGACGATGGCGGCGGGCCGACGTTCCTGGTCGGGCGCCAGGACTCCGGCGTGGTGGCGCTCAAGCGGGCCGGCCGGCCGCTATCGACCGAGCAGCTCAGCGACAAGGGAGGCACCCTCGGCCAGCGCCTGCGACAGCTCGGCGCGGCGGTGGCGGTGCCGCTCCTCGTCCAGCACGAGCTCATCGGCATCCTGGCCCTGGGGCCGCGGGAGACGGGGGACCGGTTCCCGGCCGAGGAGCTCGAGCTCCTGAACCTCCTCGGCCACCACGTGGCGACCGTCTTCCAGAACGCTCGGCTGTTCGAGTCGGCGACCTACGAGAGCCTCACCGGTCTCCTGCGCCGGGAGGCCATTCTCGAGGTGCTCGCCCGAGAGCTCGAGCGGGCCGAGCGCTACCAGCGGCCGTTGACCATCGGGATGGCCGATCTCGACCACTTCAAGGAGGTCAACGACCGCTACGGTCACCTGGCCGGCGACAGCCTGCTCAAGCGGGTCGCCCAGGTGCTGGCCCAGGGCCTGCGCTCCGCCGACGCGGTCGGGCGCTACGGTGGCGAGGAGTTCCTGATCGTCCTGCCCGAGACCGACCTGGCCGGCGCCCGGGTGGTGGCGGACAAGCTGCGCCGGCTGGTCGAGGACGTGCGCGAGCCGATGGACGACGGGGAGGAGGCTTCGGTGACGGTGTCGATCGGGCTGGCGAGCCTGGACGACGCCGGTCCGGGTGAAGAGCCCACCGCGCGCGATCTCCTGATGCTCGCCGACCGCGCCCTGTACCGCGCCAAGGAAGAGGGACGCAATCGCGTGCACCCGCCTTCGATCGCGCGGGTGAGTTGATCCGGCGGCGAGACACCGAGCTCGCCAAGAGACCCGAGCCTCCATCGCAATCGCGGACGGTGGCCCCTCCCACGGGAGTCAGCCCGGCGAGACCGCACCGGCCCGGGCCTTCTTCACCGCAGAGATCCTCTGGATCCCCCTACAACCATCTCGATCCCTCTCTGACCCCCGGGGGAGAAGGGGACGCCCCCGCCCGACTTCTGAGATAGGCTGATTCCGTGGACTCCGGAGCCCTCTACCCGACCGAGGTGCGGCGCCTGCCCGAGGCGGGGCGCCTGCGCCTGACCTGGTCCGACGGCCACGTGGCCGAGTACGACTACGACTACCTGCGGGGATACTGTCCGTGCGCCGCCTGCCAGGGGCACACGAACGAGGCGATCCGCTTCCACCCCCCGCCCGGGCCGGTGACGGCGGAGACGATCGAGCCGGTGGGCAACTACGCCATCTCGATCCAGTGGTCCGACGGCCACGCGACCGGGATCTACCGGTTCGACTTCCTGCGCCTCATCTGCCCATGCGACGAGTGCGCCGACCATGGGGAGGAGCCACCCGACTGATCGGCTCTCCCCCCTCATCACCCTCGATCCCTTTCCCTCCCGCGCGGGAGTCGAGGGACACCCCCGCCCACTGTCTCCAGGCGGTCGAGGTCCTCGGGCTCGTTGAGGTTGAGGAACATCTCGTCCGGGTCGCCGAAGCGTTCGAGCTCGGCGCCCTCGAGGATCTCGACCACCAGGTCCGGCCGCGCGAGCAGGGGTCGCATGGAGAGCTCGCCGGCGGCCACCTGACGGGCGAGGGCCGCCAGGGCCGCCGGCCCGTAGCGGCCGACGAGCGGCTCCAGCCCCCGCCGCCACCGGGGCACCGTGCAGTCGGCCCGCGACCCGCGCGCGAGCGCCGCGACCAGCGCCTCCGGCACCACCGGCAGATCGCAGGCGAGCACCACCAGCTCCCGCCCGGGCCGCGCTGCGGCGGCGCCCAGCAGGCCGGCGGCCGGCCCCCTCCCCGGCCCGTCGGCGACCGACCGCCGGCCAGCCACCAGGCCCCGTCCGCGGTCGGCGATCACCACCTCGGAGACGACGGGATCCAGCAGGTCGGCGGCACGCTCGGCCAGGGTCTTTCCGGCGACGACAAGGGCCGCCTTGTCCCGACCCATGCGCCGGGACTCCCCCCCCGCGAGGACCACGCCCACCGGGCGGCGGCTCCGAATCGCCATGCTACGATTCTCCCTCACTCCTCGATTTCGCACAGACCACGGAGACCCCCATGCAGATCATCCTCGGCCTCGCCGCACTCGGCCTCGTCGCGCTCGCCCTCCCCGCCGCGGGCTCGAACACCGCGGCCAAGCCTCGCGTCGCCCTCGAGACCTCGAAGGGCGAGATCGTCCTCGAGCTGGAGCCCGACAAGGCCCCGAAGACGGTGGAGAACTTCCTCTCCTACGTCGAGAGCGGCTTTTACGGCGGCACCATCTTCCACCGCGTCATCCAGGGCTTCATGATCCAGGGCGGGGGGTTCACCGCGGACATGAAGCAGAAGCCGACCCGTTCGCCGGTGGTCAACGAGGCCGCGACCGGCCTCTCCAACGAGCGGGGCACGATCGCCATGGCGCGCACCAACGATCCGGACAGCGCCACCTCCCAGTTCTTCATCAACACGGTGGACAACCCGAACCTCGACTACCGGAGCGCCGGCAGCCCGGGCTACACGGCCTTCGGCCGGGTGGTGGAGGGGATGGACGTGGTGGACGCGATCGCCGGCGTCGCGACCGGCCGCCGGGGCATGTACCAGGACGTTCCCACCGAGCCGGTGGTCATCGAGAAAGCCACCGTTCTCTCGAAGTAGGGGGAGATGGCGAAACGCCCCACCGGTCGATCTGGACGGGTGGGGCGCTCACCTGCGCCGAAGGGCCTCTGAGAGAGCCCCCGGCTACGGGCGCATGACGTTCCGGGCCTGCAGCCCCTTGGGGCCTTCGGTCGTCTCGAAGACGACCTGCTCCCCCTGGGTCAGGGTCCGGAATCCCTCCATCTGGATCGCCGTGTGGTGGACGAAGACGTCCGCCCCGCCGGTTTCGGGCTCGATGAATCCGTAGCCCTTGGCGTTGTTGAACCACTTGACGGTCCCCCGCTGATTCATCGGAAAAGACTCCTTTCAACCGCTTCGGGACGACGGCCTCACGCCGATGGCGGGCGTGGGCACCCCATTCAACATCTGCCCCCGGGAACCAATGACCTGGGAAGGGCGCCCGCGCGACGGGCTCCCTCGACGGTCCAAGAGCCCG
>CAZIIB010000164.1:0-7585 GCA_964539125.1 uncultured Thermoanaerobaculia bacterium
CGATCGACGCGGCGAGGCGCGCCGGCCAGAGCGGCGAGCCGTCGGGGAAGGTGCCGAGGTCCAGGCGCTCGTCGAGGCGGGCGAGCTCCCGGCCGACCTGGCTGGAAAGGGGATCGTCGTGGGAGCTCACCGCTTGCGCGGGCGGGACTCCCGCCCGGGGTTCGACGCCGACGCCAGTCGCCTGGCCGAGCGCGGCGGTCGAGGGCGTGAGTGCCAAGACCAGGCAGGTGACGAGGCCGACCGGCAAGCTCCTTGGTGACGGCATGAGCTCCCCCTGGGCTGGACGGCGGATTCTTTGCAGCTCCCGCCCCGGGGTCTTCTGGACGGGGCGTCTCGAGTCGCCGACCGAGCCCGTTCGGAAATTCGAGATTCGCAACCGATCCCAGGGTAGCTCGCGCGTCTCCGGGGCGCAAGCCGGCGAGAGCTGTGGCAGCGAGGCCCCCGGGCATTGAACCGGCTGCCGCCCTCGGGAGACCTACCAACGCCGAAGCCACGGTACCGGCCCGGGCAGCCCGCGGCCGGGACCCCGTCACCGCGACTCCCGAGCGAGGCACGCCATGCGGACGATCTGGATCCTCCCCCTCTCCCCGCTGCTCCTATTCCACTCCCCGGCCGAGGCCCGTGCCGGCCAGATGCTGGTCCTGCACGTCGACCCGGGCGAGAGCTCCCTCGACTTCGTCCTGGGTGCCACGCTGCACACCGTCCACGGTCGGCTCGGCTCGCCCTCTGGACGGATCGCTTTCGATCCGGCGACGGGCCTGGCGACCGGAGAGGTGGACATCGACCTCATGAAGGCCGACACCGGCATCGACCGCCGCGACCGGAAGATGCACGAGCAGGTGCTCGCCACCGACCGCTACCCGGATGCCGTCTACCGCGTCGATCAGATCGACCTGCCGGCGGGGCTCCGCCAGGGCGAGAACGACGTTCAGCTCCACGGCGTCCTGGAGCTCAAGGGCGAGCCCCATCCGGTGGACGTGCCGGCGATGGCGATCCTGGACGGCCGCCGCGTGCGGGCCACCGCCACGATCGAGATCCCCTACGTCGACTGGGGCCTCCACGACCCGAGCTTCTTCGTGCTGCGGGTGGCCAAGCAGGTGCGGGTGGAGATGACGATCACCGGCGAGCTCGAGGGCGACCTGGCCGCGACGGCGCCCGCCGCCGCGACGACTCCGGCCGGGCACTGAAGCGGCCGGACGCCGGGGCGCTGGTCAGGGCTTGCCCACGCCGGGGTCGATCACGGCCTGGAAAGTGCCGCCGCTCTCGACGCGGAAGCCGTTGCCGAGGACGATCTCCCGGCCGGCCCGGAACGTGGCGTCGGCGCCGGAGTGGACCGTCGTCACCGAGGCGCTCACCCGCTGGCAGGCCTCGGCCGAGTAGACGCCGAAGATGCTCGCGCCCACCAGGTCGACGGCGGAGTCGATCGAGCATCGATCCAGTGCGAAGCTCACGCCGGCCAGGGTGACCCCGAGGGGCACCTCCACCGGCGTGCCTTGGAACAGGTTGCAGGACGGCTCGCAGAGCAGGTTCGGGTAGACCTCGTCTTCGTACTCGTCGGGGTACTCGAAGTTGACCGCCTTCAGGTAGTAGCTGCCGGGAGCGAGACTCGAGAACTCGAAGGAGCCCGAGCTCGAGTAGTTGTAGTCCACCTGCTGGCCGGAGGCGTCGTACAGGTAGACCCCGGACGCGAGCGGGTCGCTCGTGTCAGCGGCCGTGACCAGACCCTGGATCCCGCCCCAGGGCACCAGCGAGAAGTCGATGCCCGGAGTGGTGGTGCCCAGGGCCACGGCGACCGGCGTGCCGACGGTCGGGTCGCAGGAGCCCAGGCACGCTTGGTCGTCGTAGACCTCGTTCTGGTAGCCGAAGCTCGCATTGGTCACGACGTAGTAGGAGCCGGCCGGGAGCCCCGGGCTCTGGTACGAGCCGTCGCTCGCCGTATAGTCGCTCCCCTCCCAGGACCCGGAGTCGCTGTAGACCCGGACCTCGAGGCCCGAGATGGGCGATCCCGAGGTGGCGTTGGTCACGGTGCCGGAGACCCTCCCTCCGGCAACGAGGTGGAAGTCGACACCCGAGGTCGTGGAGCCGGCCGTCACTGGGATCGGTGTTCCGCTCGTCGTCGGGCAGGCCCCGGGGCAGGAAATGCCGTCGTAGAGCTCGCTCAGGTGATCGGAGCCGTTCGCCTGGGCGAAGTAGTCGTCCGATGGAAGATACGCGCTCGTGAACGTCCCGTCGGCCTGGGAGTAGCTCGTGGTCCGGTAGTACCCGCGGCTGTCGTACAGGGAGACCGCGGAGTCGCCGAGGGGCAATCCGGAGGCCGCGTCGGTGACGGTGCCCGTGAGTCTTCCCAGCCGGAGCAGGCTGAAGTCGATCCCGGACGTCGTGCCGCCGAGGGACACGGAGACGGGAGTGGCCCCCACGAGGCTGCAACCGTTCTCGCAGGGGACGTCGTCGTAGACCTCGTCGCGGAAGATGAACGAGACGGCGGTCTTCACGACGTAGGTTCCCGGCTGGACCCCCTGGAACGCGTAGCTCCCGTCACCGGTGGTGTAGGCGTAGCCTCGGGGGAGCCCCTCCGGGGTCAGGAGGTCGATCTCGTAGTAGCCGAGCGGGGCGGAGTTGCTCTGGTCGACCACCGTGCCTTCGATCGTGCCCAGCCGGTCCAGCACGAAGTCGATCCCGGTCACCGAGGCGCCGGCCGTCACCGGGATCGAGGTCCCCATGGTGACGTCGCACGAGTCGCACGGCAGATCGTCGTAGACCTCGGACCGGTGGTAGGCGGCCGTCGCCTCGAGGTAGTAGCTGCCGGCCGGCAGGCCGTCCAGGGTGTAGTTGCCGTCTGCGTCGGTCGGGGCGGACTCCAGGTAGGCACCTCCGGTGGATCCGTAGACGTAGACGTACCCCTGCAGAGCGACGCCCGTGCCCTGCTCGGTCAAGGTGCCGGAGATCGAGCCGGCGGCGCTCAAGGAGAAGTCGATTCCTTCGGTCACCGCGGAACCCACCGTGATCGGCGTGGCATCGTTCAGCGAGCACTGGGAGGTCGGGAAGCATTCGACGCCGTCGTAGAGCTGCTCGATGAAGCCGTCGGCGCGCGCCGAGGAGACGTCCGTTCCGGGCGTCAGGCCGCGCACCAGGTACGTGCCGTCCGCCCCGGTCTCTACCGAGCCCAGATAGTAGCCGTAGGTGGTGGACACTCGCACAGAAGCCCCCGAGATGGGCGCTCCCGTGTCCTTCCGGGTCACGGTACCTGAGAAGCCGCCGGTCTCGGCGACGTGGAGCGTGAAGTCGCCGGCGTCGCCGCCGAAGCCGGCGAGGCGCACCCAGACCTCCTCGCCGGCCGTCATCTCGAGGTCCAGGGAAGACTGGAGGGTCCCGTCGGCGTCGTCCGAGCATCCGAGCTCGGTGCCCGTCGCCGGACAGGCCGTGTGCAGGGAGAGCACGGTGTCGAAGGTCGAGTCGAAGGTGTCGAACGTCACGATGCCGTCTTCGGTCGCCGCGTAGTGGAACCAGACGTCCGACGAGCTCCCGGACGAGCCGCAGGTCGCGGTGCCGTCGTTGGTGGCGCCGAGGGTGCTGCCGGTGAAGGTGCCCAGACCGATCGAGGTGGCAGCTCCGCAGTCGTCGTTGGCCGGGGCCGAGCGCGCGGCGAGGCCGTTCCCGGCGGCCGTCGGCGGTCGCTCGGCCGCTCTTGCCTCGGTGGCGTCGAGCTTGCGGTTCACGAGCCGGGCGCTGGCGAGCACCCGGGCGAGGCGTTCGCTCCAGGACCTCCCGGGAGCCGCGGAGCGCGGTGGGGGTTGCAGCTCCGGCGGCCCGGCGAGGGGGCCGTCGGCGCCCAGGGCGCGGAGGTCGAAGTCGAGGCGGCGGAGAAGGCCGCGGCCCGGCACGGCGCCCGTGGCCGGCGTCGCGAGTCGCCGTTCGATCGAGGCGGCGAGGCGGGGCGCCCAGAGGCGGGATCCGTCGGGGAACGTGCCGAGGCTCAACCGCTCGTCGAGCCGGGCGAGCTCGCGGGCGACTTGACGGTAGACGGGCTCGCCGTCCTCGGACGCCTGCCGGGTCGGGGACGGCTTGGTGGCGCCTCGATCGCCGTCGGGCTGCGCGGCGAGTGACCACGTGGCGAGACAGGCCGTGAGGGAGAAGGCGAGGGCTAGGCGACTTGGGAGGGGGTGCATGGCTCTCGTTTCTCAGGGCTGGACCAGCTCGGGCTCGACCAACGCCTTGAACGTGGCGCCGGGCTCGACCCGGAAGCCGTTCCCCAGGACGATCTCGCGGCCCGAGCGGAAGACGACGTCGGAGCCGGCGGCGATCGTCACCGCTTCGGCGCTCACCCGTTCGCAGGCTTCGGCGGTGTAGGAGCCGACGATCTCGAGGGCCAGGAGGTCGGCGTAGGAATCGAGGGAGCAGCGATCGAGGGCGAGGTCGATCCCGGTGAGCGTCGCCCCGGCCGGCACCTGGAGGGGTGTCGCGAGGGACAGGTCACAGCCCGGCTCGCAAGGGACGCCGTCGTAGACCCGGTCCTCGTACTGGTCGGGGTTGATCGTGTAGACCGCCTTCAGAAAGAACGGCCCGGGGGCGAGATTCTGGATCTCGAAGTGGCCCGCGCTTGTGTAGGAGTAGGCCTCCGGGTGCCCGGTGGAGTCGAGGACGACGATCTGGGCCTCCAACGGGCCCCCGGTGTCGGCAGCCGTCACGTCTCCAGCGATGCCGCCGAGAGGGTCGAGGGCGAAGTCGATGCCCGAGATCGTCGTGGAGAGGGTCACGGCGAGAGGCGTGCCGGTGGTCGGGTCGCACGAGCCGGGGCACGGCAGGTCCTCGTAGACCTCGTCGAGGTAGCCGTGCGCCGAGCCCCGGGCCTTCACGAAGTAGGTGCCCGAAGGGAGCCGTGGGCTCAGGTAGGTGCCGTCGGCGGCGGTGGAGGCGTAGCCCTCGGTAAACCCGCCGGAGTCGACGAACGCCATGGAGACACTCTGGAGGGGCGAGCCGTCGCCGGCCGCGGTCACCGTGCCCGCGATCCTGCCCTCGGGGTCGAGGGCGAAGTCGATTCCCGAGGTTGTGGAGCCGTTCGAGACGGCGACCGGCGTGCCGGACGCGGCATCGCAGTCATAGCCGCACGGTATGTCGTCGTAGACCTCGTTGCGGTAGTCGGAGATGACCGAGGTCGCCAGGTGGTAGGTGCCCGTCGGCAGGTGTGGGGTCAGGTAGCTCCCGTCGCTCCCGGTGATGGTGCCGCTCACCCAGTCGCCGGCTGGAGTGCTGTAGACGCCGACCTCGATCCCCGCCAGCGGCGATCCGGTGCCGGTCTCCCTCACGACTCCGGAGATCCTCCCCAGAGGGATCAGAGCGAAGTCGATGCCGGAGGTGGTCGCGCCCAGGGTCACCGGGATCGGAGTTCCCGAGGTGACGGGGCAGCCGCCGTCACAGGAGATGTCGTCGTAGAGCTCGTCGCGGTAGTCGGCAATCTCGTTGTAGCCGGTGGCGGAGTACGTCCTGACGAAGAAGGTGCCGGCCGAGAGCCCCGGGAGCTGGTAGGTGCCGTCGCTCGCGGTGCCGGCGTAGCCGAGATAGGTGCCCTGCGAGCTGAAGACGTCCAGCTCCAGTCCCGCGATGGGATCCCCGGTGCTCTGGTCCGTGACCGTTCCCGAGATCGTGCCGAGCTTGGTCAGTGCGAAGTCGATGCCCGTGAGGGCGGCACCGCTCGTGACGCCGAGCTGATTCCCGGTGGTGACGTCGCACACGGAGACGCAGGCCACGTCGTCGTAGACCTCGGAGCGGTGGTCCGACGCCTCGGCCTCGACGTAGTACTTCCCGGGTGGCAGGCCGGTCAGCTCGTAGCTGCCGTCGACTCCCGCTACCACGGACGTCAGGTAGTCGCCGGAAGGCACGCTGTAGAGCCCGGCGTAGCCGGTGAGCGGATCGCCCGTTCCCTCCTCGGTCAGGGTGCCGGCGATCGACGCCCCGGGCACCATGGCGAAGTCGACGCCGCCGGTCACCCCGGAACCCACGGTGATCGACGTGCCTTCGTAGTAGGGGGTGCAGTAGTAGTCGTCGAAGGCGCATACGATTCCGTCGTACACCTCGTCGAGGTATCCGCCGCCGGAGGCCCCCGCGTAGTAGGTCCCGGCCGAGAGGCCGTTCACCTCGTAGGTGCCGTCGGCGCCGGTCTGGGCCTCGGTCACGTAGTACCCGTAGTCGGTGTAGACCTTGACCGTCACCCCGGAGAGGGGCGTTCCCGAGCATTGCAGGGTCGCGATCCCGGAGAGGCCGCCGCTCGCCGCGGCCTGGAGCGCGAAGCTCCCGGCGTCGCCCGCGAAGCCGCCGAGACGCAGCCAGACTTCCTGTCCGCTCTCCATGCCGAGGCTCAGGGACGCCGTCGTCGTCCCCGCGGCGTCGTCCGAGAACCCGACTGGGGCACCCGCCGGCGGACACTCCGAGTACAGGGACAGCGTGGTGTCGTAGGACGATCCGGCGGTGTCGAAGGTCACGGGGCCGTCGCCGGTGGCGACGAAACGGAACCAGGCGCCTGCGGAGGAGCCGGCGCGGGCCGCGCCGAGCGTGCTGCCGGTGAAGGTCCCCAGGCCGATCGAGGTCGCCGACGCACAGCCTTCGCCGGACGGCTCCGAGCGCGACGCGCTGCCTCGTCCGGCGCCGGCCGCCTTCCACTCGTACCCTCTCCTCTCAGCGGCGTCGAGCTTCCGGTTCAAGAGGCCGGCGGTTTCGAGAATCGCCGCCAACCGCTCGGCCCGCTTGCTGCCGTCGGGCATCGAGGCCGCGGCGGGCTGGAGCTCCGGCGGACCGCCCAGCGGGCCCCCCGCTCCCAGGGCGCGGAGGTCTTCCGCCAGGCGGCGGAGGAGCTCCCGCCCGGGGATCGCCGCCGCGAGCTCGGGGCTCGCCGGCGCGGTCAGGCGTTCGAGCGACGCGGCGAGGCGGGACGGCCAGAGGGGCGAGCCGTCGGGGAAAGTGCCCAGGTCCAGACGCTCGTCGAGCCGGGCGAGCTCCCGGCCGACTTGCCGGTAGACGGGCTCTCCGCCCGCGGTCGCATCCTGCGCGGCCGGTGCCGCTTCCCGCGGTGGGTCGCCGGGAGCTCCCTGGCCCGCGACCGCGGGGCTCGCGATCAGCGTGAGGCCCAGAAGGAAGGCCAAGCCGAAGTTTCGTTTCGCTCGGGTGTGCAAGCCGGTCTCTCCTCGAGAGGGCGTCCAAGCTGTCGAGCCCAGAGATCCGCGATCTTGGGCCGGGAGACCCCGGTCCACCGATAGATGAGAAAAAACGGCGTTTGCTTTCGTTCCTACGGTACGGCAGAAGGCTCTCGCCCGCAAGCCCGGGGAGGTCAGTGCCGGGAGAGGGCCCGGATCACCGCCTCGTGCTCGGGAAGCTTCGCCGCCAGCTCGTCGGCCGAGGGCAGCTCGAAGTCGGCGAAGTCGAAGCCCGGGGCGACCGTGCATCCGCCGAAGGCGTAGCCCGCGCCGGGGGCGCCCCGGGCCGCCTGCCAGCAGCCCGCCTCCACCACGCTCATGGGTCCGTCCGCCGCCCCGGCCGCCTCCGGGTCGCCGCTCAGCACCCGGACCTCGTAGCTCCCGTCGCCGTGGATCAGGTG
>CAZIIB010000165.1:0-1758 GCA_964539125.1 uncultured Thermoanaerobaculia bacterium
CGTGGCGTTTCCTCCCCTGCCCGCGCGGCTTCCCCTTGGATCGATCTGCTGCTGAGGAGCACGGAGCCATGCCCAACCGCTATCCACAGGAAGCCGCCCTGCGCGACGGCCGCCGGGTGCTGATCCGACCCTTCACCGCCCAGGACACCGAGGCGCTCTTCGAGTTCTTCCAGCGCCTCCCGGACGAGACCCGGCGCTTCGCCTGGGATCGGATCGACGACCGCGGTCTGATCGAGACGTGGGGCCAGAACCTGGACTACGGCAAGGTCTTTCCGCTGATCGCCGTCGACGGGACCCGGATCGTCGCCGACGCCACGCTCCACCGGCGCGAGGGCGGGCCGCTCCGCCTGGTGGGCCGGGTCAAGTGGCTGATCGACCCGGAGTTTCGGGGGGTCGGCCTGGGGACGCTCCTGGTCAGCCAGTTCATCGCGACCGCGCGGACCAACGGGCTACGCCATCTGAGCTGCATGCTGATCTCGGATCTCGAGGCCGATGCGGTGGAGACGCTGAAGGGCCTGGGGTTCGACGCCTACCTCGTTCCCGCCTACGGGACCGACCCGGACGGCGACCAGCACGACATGACGAAGCTGGTCCTGGCGCTCTGATCGGATCCCCCCCGCCCGGCGGAGTCTTGGGCGGAGTCGGGGTTGGCCGCGTCGGTGCGGTGGGTTACAGGCGGCCCAGCCGATGGTAAAATCTGCTCAGCGGCTCGCCCGGGCGATGGAACCGTAAGAAGGCGTCGAGCTCGGATTCCGCCGGCGCCATCCCGCGCGCCTCGGACCACTTGAGGAAGGGCACGAGCAGCGGACTGGCGTGCTCGAGCTCGAGGCGCAGCAGACGCGCCGTAATCCCTCCCTCGGCCAGGAAGCCGGTCCGCTCGTAGATCTCGAGCGTCTCCTCGACGTCGTAGTCGACCTGCCGGAGCTCGACCCGCCAGGCTCCCGGCTCGTCCTCGTCGTGCTCGAAGATCGCGTACTGGGCTCGCCGATCGCCGTTGAAGGGCAGACCGACCGAGCCCACGTTGACCACCGTTCCGCCGGCGAGGTCGCGGTGGAGCGGACGATGGGTGTGGGCGCACACCAGCAGGCGCTCGTCGATCTCGGCCAGGTGCTCGCTCAACCGTGCGTCGGAGAGCCAGGGTCCGATGCCCTCTCGGGTCGTCGTCGGGGTGCCGTGCACCAGGCGTAGGCCCGGGGCGAGCCGCGAGGTGATGGAGAAGGGCAGGCGACCGATCAGCTCGGCCTCCTCGTCGCCCAGCTCGGCCGCCATCCAGCGCGCCGCCGCCCACTCGCCGGCGTGGCGCCATTCCTCGGGGATCTCGCCGCGCCGGAAGCCGAGGACGTACTCCTCGTGGTTGCCCTGGATCACCGGCCAGCCGAGATCGGCGATCCGGCGCACGACGGCGCTGCCCTGAGGGCCCCGACCCACCAGGTCCCCCCCCACCAGGACCTCGTCCGGCGCCTGGCCGGCGAGGTCCGCGAGCACCGCCTCCAGGGCGGGCACGTTGCCGTGGATGTCGGAGATGACGGCGATTCGGGGCATGTTCCCTCTGGAACCGGCGGGCCTCCGCCCGCCATTCCGCCGGAGCTTACCGGAGCACTCCCCGCCGCCGGAACCCGCCGGCGCTGATAGTCTTCGCCGGACCCTGCCCCTGTAGATGTCTAGCGTGCCCCACCCCCTCCCCAGCTCCGATCCGTCCCCGGGGCCCTCTCCGGCCCGCCGCACGCTCCTCACGGCGGCGGTCGCGCGCTACATGGA
>CAZIIB010000165.1:1768-7581 GCA_964539125.1 uncultured Thermoanaerobaculia bacterium
GGCGGTCTTCGTGCTGGCCTTCGCCGTCCTGGCTCCGACCTTCTTCTGGCTCCCCGTCCTCTACGACGTCGACTCCTACTACCACCTGGCGGCGGCCCGGGCGTACGCCGAGCCCGGCTCGCTCCACGAGCTGCCGTGGGCCCGTTTCAGCCTGATGCACGAAGGCTTCGGGGACAAGGAGCTGCTGTTCCACTGGATCCTCGTCCCCTTCGCCTCCGGGATGGACCCGGCCGACGGCGGCCGCCTGGCCCTGGCGCTCTTCAACGCGGGGCTCGCGGCGCTCCTCGCGTGGCTCGGGATGGGGCTCGCGGCGAGCGCGTGGGGAGCGCTCCTTCCCCTCGGGCTTCTCCTCGCGTCGGCGGAGCTCGACTGGCGTCTGGTACGCCTGCGCCCGGAGCTCCTGGCCCTTCTCCTTTTCCTGCTCGCGGTGGCGGCGGCGGGGCGCCGGCACTATCGCCTCCTGGGGGTCGTGGCCTTCGTCTTCGCCCTCTCCTACACCGCCTTCCAGGCCCTCCTGGGGTTGGCCGGTCTGCTCTTTCTCTGGCGCGGCTGGGCGCGCCGGAAGTGGGACTGGGAGCTCGTCCTCTACCCGGTCCTGGGAGTCGGCCTCGGGCTCGTGATCCATCCGCAGTTCCCGGCGAACCTCCACGTGTGGTGGGTCCAGAACGTGGAGTTCTTCCGCTACAAGGGCACGCTCGACGTGGGCACCGAGATCCGGCCGCGGCCGACGGACAAGATGCTCCTGGACAACCTGGGCTGGTGGCCGGCTCTGGTCGCCCTGGTCCTGGCGGCGCGGCCGCTCGCCGGAGGCGGACGCGCGCGCTCGCCGGGCGCCGCGGAGGACGACGAGGCGATGGCCGATGCGTTCACCCTGGCCGCCCTGGTGTTCAGCGGGCTCTATCTGCTGATGGGCCGGTTCGTCCTCTACGCGCTGCCCTTCGCCACGCTCGCCGTCCTCGCCGAGCTGCGGCGTCGCGGCCTCGCGCCGGGAAGCTGGATGCGACTGCCCGGAGGGCGCTCCCGGAGGGCGCAGGTGCCGCTCGGTGTGGTCCTCATCCTGTGCGTCACGGCGAGCTTCCCCAAGGTCTGGGACCTGGTGAGCCGCCTGCCCGGCTCGCCGGACGAGCCGCCGCGCGCCCGGGAGACCGCCTGGCGAGATCTCGGCCGGGCGATGCCGGACGGCGCCCGGGTCGCGGCGCCCTGGGGCTCGACCGAAGCGTACGTGCTGTTCGCTCCGCAGGGGCGCTACCTGAACGTCCTCGATCCGATCTTCATGGCCCTGCCGTACCCGCGGATCTACGCTCTCCAGCGGGCACTCTTCGAGGGGGAGGAGCCGGACGTGCCACTGGTCTCGACGGGCCCTCTCGAGAGCGAGTTTCTCGCCCAATCGAACGTCCTGGGAAGCCGGCTTCTCGCCCGCCGGTTGGCGCACGATCCCCGGGTCGAGCGGGTGTTCGACGAGAAGGACTTGCTGGTGCGCTTCCTCCCCGGCCGAAACACCCGCTTCTTCCTCGACTGGGAGGCGCGCGGGGAGGCTCCGGAGCAGGCGTGGCGGGCGTATCCGCGGGCGCCCACGCCGGCGAGCCGGGCGATCGAGGGCTACGTCGACGCGCACCGGGTGGTGGGGGGGCGGGGCTGTGTCCGGTTCCGGCACCGGTGGCATGTCGACCAGCCGGAGGTGCGGGTGGTGGAGCTGGCGCCGTACGGACCGGCGGCGCTGTCTCTGGACGGCGAGACGGTGGCGAAGGTCGAGGGGGACCTGGACGCGGTGCTCGGGGAAGGGGTGCGGGTGCCGCTGGCGCTCGCGGCCGGTGACCACGAGCTGGTGGTGGAGTCGTGCCCGGCGCGGGCGCGGCCGGAGCGGAACGGGTTCTACTTGCTGGACCGGAGCGGGCCGGGGGTTCCCGCCCTTGCGGACGGCGCGACTAGCTAGAACGATGCGGCGGAGGAGTCGCGCCTCGGCATGGACCGCGCTGGTCCGGGTCCGGACTCCGCGGGGCCTCGTTGGGCGCGGTCCATGACGTCCTCCGGCGGGAACCCCCGGCCCTTCAGGGTGGATCGCCGGGTTGGTGGTTGGGACGTCGGGCAACTCGGCGAGGCTGAGGCCGGGGTCGCGGGGCTTCCTCGGATCGTGCTCGGCTGCGGGTACAATCGAGGTGGCTCGAGATTCTTCGAGCTCTACCTGGGGGAGTCGAAGTCATCATGAGTGACCAGAAGATCATTGCCGTCGTCGGAGCTACCGGGGCGCAGGGGGGTGGGTTGGCTCGGGCGATCCTGGACGATCCGGACGGTGGGTTCCGGGCGCGGGCGTTGACGCGCAAGCCGGACTCCGAGAAGGCCGAGGCGCTGGCCGCGCGGGGAGCGGAGGTGGTCGCGGCGGACCTCGACGACGTGGCGAGCCTGAAGGCGGCGTTCCGCGCAGCGTACGGCGCCTACTGCGTCACCAACTACTGGGAGCACTTCTCGCCGGAGAAGGAGCTGGCACAGGCCGCCAACATGGCCGAGGCGGCCCGAGACGCGGGCTTGGAGCACGTCATCTGGTCGACCCTCGAGGACACGCGCAAATGGGTGCCACTGGACGACGACCGGATGCCCACCCTGATGGAGAGGTACAAGGTGCCTCACTTCGACGCCAAGGGGGAGGCCAACCACCTCTTCTCGGACCGGGGCGTGCCGACCACGTATCTGCTGACGGCGTTCTACTGGGACAACTTCATCCACTTCGGGATGGGCCCCAAGAGGGGTGAGGACGGCAAGCTGGCGATCACCCTGCCCATGGGGGACGAGAAGCTGCCGGGCATCGCGGCCGGGGACATCGGGGCCTGCGCCTACGGCATCTTCAAGAAAGGCCGGGAGTACGTCGGCAAGACCCCGGGCATCGCCGGCGGCCTCTTGACCGGTACCGAGATGGCCGCGGCCCTCACCCGAGCCCTCGGCCAGGAGGTGGTCTACAACTCGGTGCCTCCCGAGGTCTACCGCTCCTTCGGCTTCCCGGGCGCGGACGACCTGGGGAACATGTTCCAGTTCAAGCGGGACTTCAACGACTCCTTCTGCGGCGCGCGGAGCCTCGAGGAGTCGCGCGCCCTGAACCCGGCGCTCCAGTCTTTCGACGAGTGGCTCGACCGCAACAAGGAGCAGATGCCCCTGGAGTAGCCCGGGTCGGGCGGTTTAGGAGGCGAACCCATGATCTCCAAGACGACGTGCCTCGTTCTCGCGCTCGCCCTGCCGGCGGCGTCGTTGGCGGGGTGCACGGGGACCCGCCAGGAGCACGTTCACCGGATGGGGCACACCGTCATGCCCTTCGACCTCTCGAAGGTCATGCACGTGTTCGAGATGACCGAGTCCGGAGGCGTCATGCGGGTCGAGGCGAAGGACCCCGGCGCGAGCCGGCGGATCGCCCTCATCCAGCAACATCTCCAGCACGAGGCCGCGAGGTTCCAGCAGGGCGACTACGGCGACCCGGCGAAGCTCCACGGCGCCGGCATGCCGGGCCTGGCGGAGCTCGAAGCCGGCGCCCCGGAGATCCGGGTCACCTATACCCCGCTTCCCGCCGGCGCCCAGATCGCCTTCGAAACGACCGACCTCCACCTGCTGACCGCGGTGCACCGGTGGTTCGGCGCCCAGCTCTCCGAGCACGGCGCCGACGCCCGAGCCGAGTGAGCGGCCGATCAGCTCTGACGACGAAGGAGGCTTCACCATGGGACATCTTGCCGAGCAGTACCTGGAGGTCTACGACCGCGAGCACGAGACCACGATGCGGGTGCTTCGCGCCTATCCGGCCGACCAGGCCGATCTCCGGCCCCACCCGAAGTGCAAGACGGCGCGCGAGCTGGCCTGGGTGTTCGCGGTCGAGCGCCATCTCGGCGCCAGCGTGATGCACGACCAACTGTCCGAGCTCATGGAGAGCGGCGGCGCGCCGCCCCCGCCGCCCGCGAGCTGGGAGGACCTGCTCGCGGGGATCGAGACCGCGCACGAGGAGTTCCGCGCGCTCATCGGCTCGTACAGCGACGAGGACTTCCGGGCCCCGGTCCGGTTCTTCGCCGGGCCCAAGCGGATCGAGCCCCAGCCCCGCAACGAGGCCGCCTGGTTCCTGCTCCACGACCAGATCCACCATCGCGGGCAGTTCTCGATCTACCTGCGCATGGCGGACGGCAAGGTGCCGAGCATCTACGGGCCCACGGCCGACGAGCCGTGGATGTAGGCACGGCCTCCCGGGTCGCCGCGGTCTACGACGTCCACGGGAACCTCCCGGCGCTCGAGGCGGTCCTGGACGAGATCCGGCGCGCCGGCGTCGACCGGGTGGTGGTGGGCGGCGACGTGGTCCCGGGGCCGATGCCGGCCGAGTGCCTCGCCCGCCTCCTCGACCTCGAGGTTCCGGCGGACTTCCTCCGCGGCAACGGCGAAGCCGCCGTGCTCGCCGAGCTGGCGGGCGAGGAGCCGGGCGGCCTCCCGCTGGAGGCCCGCGAGGCCGTTCGCTGGACGGCGGAGCAGCTCGCCCCCGAGGCCGGGAGGGAGCTGGCGAGCTGGCCCGGGACGTTCCGGCTGGAGATCCCCGGCCTGGGCGAGGTCCTCTTCTGCCACGGCACGCCGCGGAGCGACACCGAGATCTTCACCCGGAGGACGCCGGAAGAGGGCCTGGTGCCGATCTTCGCAGGGCTCGGCGTGGAGCTGGTGGTCTGCGGCCATACCCACATGCAAGACGACCGCGCGATCGCCGGGGTGCGTGTGGTGAACGCCGGCAGCGTCGGGATGCCGTTCGGCGAGCCCGGCGCCGACTGGCTCCTGCTCGGCCCCGGCGTCGAGCCCCGGCACACCCCGTACGACCTCGCGGCGGCGGCCGGGCGGATCCGCGCCACGAGCTACCCCCAGGCCGAGCAGTTCGCGGCACGAAACGTCCTCGACCCGCCGTCCGCGGCCGAGATGCTCGAGCTGTTCGCCGGCACCGAGGCAGGGTGAGCCCGTGGCGGGACTCGTTTCAGGACCCGCCCGGCGCCTGCCGCTCCGCTAGAATGAGCGCCCCCCCGCCGCCCTTCGGGGCCCCGCGGTAGCTCGGAGCGACCTGGCGTGAACCGGATCCGCAACTTCTGCATCATCGCCCACATCGACCACGGCAAGTCGACCCTCGCCGACCGGCTGATCCAACGCTGCGGCGCGGTGTCGGTGCGGGACTTCCGCAACCAGATCCTCGACTCGATGGACATCGAGCGCGAGCGCGGGATCACCATCAAGTCCAACACCATCACCCTCGACTACACCGCCAAGGACGGCGAGACCTACCGCCTCGACCTGATCGACACCCCCGGCCACGTGGACTTCTCCCACGAGGTGCGCCGCTCCCTGCTGGCCTCCGAAGGCGCCCTCCTGGTGGTCGACGCCTCCCAAGGGGTCGAGGCGCAGACCGTCGCCAACCTCTACCTGGCCCTGGAGCACGACCTCGAGATCGTGCCGGTGATCAACAAGATCGACCTGCCCTCGGCCGACGTCGATCGGGTGCGCGAGGAGATCGCCGAGGACCTGGGGCTCGACCCGTTCGAGGCGGTCCTCTGCTCGGCCAAGGAGGGGACCGGAGTGGACGACGTGCTCGAGGCGATCGTCACGCGGTTGCCGCCGCCCGCGGGCGACCGGGAGGCGCCGCTGCGGGCGCTGGTCTTCGACGCCCAGTACGACCCCTATCGGGGCGTGGTGCTCCTGGTGCGGGTGCGCGACGGCGTGATCCGCAAGGGGCAGACCGTCCACCTCATGCACACGGGCGCCGACTACCCGGTGGAGGAGGCGGGCCTGCTGCGCCTCAAGGAGGTCCCCGCCGCCGAGCT
>CAZIIB010000166.1:0-7569 GCA_964539125.1 uncultured Thermoanaerobaculia bacterium
GCACGCAGCCCCCGAACCTACCTCCGGCTCCAAGGCTGCTTCACGACGCACCATGCGACGAGACTATCCCGAACCGCGCCCTCCGACGGCACGGGCGTCGACCAGTCGGAGCACCGGTCGGTCGTTGTAGCGGTCGAGCTCCAGGTGGCCCAGGGCTTCGAACTCGCCGGCGAGGGTCTGGGCCCGTTCGGCCCAGCCCCATCCGATCAGTGGCACCCGGGCGCCGGCCGGACCGAGAGCCAGACCCGAGAGGTGACGGCGCTCGCGACGGCCGAAGATCCGCGGCGGACCGGCCAGCCGGAGGGGACCGATCTTGAGCAGGGGCCGGGGGTTACCCGACCCGTGGGGCTCGAGCCGGGAGAGCTGGTCGAGGAGCTCGCGGCCCAGATCCCCCGGGGCGAGGTCGAGCTCGAACTCCAGGGTCCGGACGAAGGTCTGCGCCGGCCAGGCTGCGGCGGACTCCTCCCAGCTCCGGCGCAGGGCCTCGAGGCGGTCGGAGGTGACGCTCAGCCCGACCGCCTGGGCGTGTCCACCGAAGCGGAGCATCTCGCGGTGCCAGCGCCCCAGAAAAGCGTGGAGCTCGATGGCGGGAATGCTCCGGCCGGAGCCCACGGCCTCGGTCCCCTCCACCGCCAGGAGCACGGTGGGCCGGAAGAAGTCCCGGGCCAGGCGGCCCGCGGCGATCCCCACCACCCCCCGGTGCCACCCCTCATCCCAGGCGATCAGGATCGGTGGGAGGCTGCTCCTCCTGGTCACCAGGGTCCGGGCCTCCCGGACCACCCGTTGCTCCTCGCTCTGGCGCTGGCGGTTCCAGTGCTCGAGGGTGGCGGCGAGCTCGGCGGCCTCTGCCGGGTCGCGGGTGAGCAGGAGGTCGAGGGCCTTGCCGGCGTCGTCGAGGCGGCCGGCGGCGTTGATTCGCGGCCCCAGCCGGTAGCCCACGTCGGAGGCGGAGAGGGGTGGCTTCACCCCGGCCTGGGCGAGGAGGGCCCGGATCCCCGGCGATGGCGTGGACGGCAGGGCCGCGAGACCGAGGGCGGCGATCACCCGGTTCTCCCCCGTCAGGGGCACCAGGTCGGCGATGGTCCCCAGGCAGGCGACGCGCAGGAGCGCCTCCGGGTCGGGCCGGCGGCCCGAGGACTGGGCCACCGCCTGGGCGAGCTTGAACGCGAGGCCGGCCCCCGAGAGGTCGGGAAAGGGGTACGCGCTCTCCGCCTGGTGCGGGTTGATCTGGACCACGTCGTCCGGAAGGTCGGAGCCCGGCAGGTGGTGGTCGGTGACGATGACGTCGAGCCCGGCCGCCCGAGCGTCGCGGGCCGCCGCGCCGGAGGTCGTGCCGCAGTCGACGGTGACCACGACCGTGCAGCCCAGCTCGCGGGCGCGCTCCACGTGGACGGGCTGGAAGCCATAGCCCTCCCGCAGACGGTGCGGGAGGATCGCTTCGGCCTCGAAGTCGCAGTGACGGAGCACCGCCAGGAGGAGCGCGGTGCCGGTGACCCCGTCGACGTCGTAGTCCCCTACCACCGCGACGCGCTCGCCGCGCTCGCGCGCCGCGTCGAGGCGCTCGACTGCCTGGGCCATGCCCCCCAGGGCGAGGGGATCGTGGAGGTCGTCGAGGGAGGGCTCGAGGAAGGCCCGCGCGCTCTCGCCGTCGGTCACCCCGCGGCGGGCGAGGAGGGCGGCGAAGGCGCCCGGGTAGCCCTCCCGAGCGAGATCTCCGGCCGCCGCGGGAATCGGCGCTTCGGCCCAGCGAACGGCCTCCACGCGGCCTATTCCTCGAAGACGCCCAGGGAGCGGAACCTCTCGTAGCGCTGCCGGATGAGCTCGTCGGGCTGCATCGCCTCCAGCTCGATCAGGGCGTCCTCGACCGTGTCGCCGACCCGACGGGCCGTCTCCTCGTGGTCGGTGTGGGCGCCGCCGAGCGGCTCCGGGATGATGGCGTCGACCACCTCGAGCTCGAGCAGGTCGGGAGCGGTGATCTTCATCGCCTCGGCGGCGTCGGCCTTCTTGTTCTGGTCCTTCCACAGGATCGCGGCACACCCCTCCGGGGAGATCACCGAGTAGGTGGAGTACTCGAGCATGTAGACCCGGTTGCCCACTCCCAGGGCCAGGGCGCCGCCGCTGCCACCCTCCCCGGTGATGGTGACCACGATGGGCACCCGAAGCGAGGCCATCTCGATCAGATTGCGGGCGATCGCTTCCGCCTGGCCGCGCTCTTCGGCCCCGATTCCCGGGTGGGCGCCCGCGGTGTCGACGAAGGTCACCACCGGCCGGCCGAACTTCTCGGCCATGCGCATCACCCGCAGCGCCTTGCGGTAGCCCTCCGGCCGGGGCTGGCCGAAGTTGCGGTGGATCCGCTCCTTGGTGTCGCGCCCCTTCTCGTGGCCGATCACGGCCACGCTGCGCCCGCGGAAGGTGGCGAAGCCGGCGGCGATCGCCGGGTCGTCGGCGAACGCACGATCACCGCGGAGCTCCACCCAGTCGGTCATGAGGTGGGCGACGTAGTCGAGGGTGTACGGGCGCTCGGGATGGCGGGCGACGAGCGTCTTCTGCCAGCGGGTCAGACCGCCGTAGACCTCGACGGTCGACTTCTTGAGGGCGCTACGCAGGCGCTCGAGCTCCTTGACCTTGGAGGGGTCTTCGGGGAACTCCTCGAGCTCGTCGATGCGGCGGCGCAGCTCGACGAGGGGCTCTTCGAAGGAGGCGTCATGGACGGCCATGGCAAAGCGGCACGGTAGCAGGGTGGAGGGCGGCGAGGCAAGGGCGGGGGGCGTGCGCGGGCAGGGTCGGCAGGTGAGGCGCGGATGGGGTTGGGACGGCCCGGGACCCGGCGGGGTTTCGGCGGCGGACTGCGACCGGCGAAACACCGCCGGCCCCCCGGGCCTGCGTGAACCGGACTCTGAAACTGCCCCTGCCGTGCCGGGGTGGGCTGGGAAGGAGGGGAAACCGGGTTCGGACCCCGGGCTTGCGTGAACCGGACTCTTCGACTGCCCCTGCCTCGCCGGGGTGGAGGGAAGGGGGGAAGGACGATGTCGGCGGCCTCCCAAAGCTCGGGCACCCGCTCGGGGAGGGGGCGTCCCTCGCCCACCTTGAGGGTGGGAGAGGGATCGAGGGTGAGGGGCGTGATCCTACAGACCGGTCGTTCTGGAGAAGGCGTGAAGCTGCGCGCAGGCAAATCCTCTTGGCGGGGGCGGCTTCCTGGCCGAGGGCAGTGCCGCAGATCCGTGCGAGATGCCGAGGCGAAGGAGGTCATAGCAACTGGTACGGATCCACGTCGACGACCAGCTCGGCAGCCGGCTTCTCCGGCAGCGCGGCGTCCAGCAGGGCGTGCAGCTGCCGCACCGAGGGGTGGCGCAGGAGGATCTGGAAGCGCCACTGGTTGCGCAGTCGTTCGACCGGCGCCGGCGCCGGGCCCGCGATGCGCACTCCCCGGGCGAGCGGGCTCGCCTCTAGGGCGCGGGCGACCGAGCCCGCGGCCCCCTCGGCCCGCTCCCGGCTCTCGTCGCGCACCAGGAGCTGGATCATGCGGGTGTAGGGCGGGTAGTGGAAGACCCTCCGGAACCGCATCTCCTCCTCGGCGAACCGGAGGTCGTCGTGGGCGAGAGCCGCCTGGATGGCGTAGTGGTCGGGATGGTAGCTCTGGATCACCACCCGGCCCGGGCGCTCGCCGCGACCGGCGCGGCCGGCGAGCTGGGTGAGGAGCGTGTAGGTGCGCTCCACCGCCCGGAAGTCCGCGAACCCCAGGTAGGTGTCCGCCGAGAGCACCGCGGTGAGGCCGACGTCGGGGAAGTGGTGCCCCTTCGAGACCATCTGGGTTCCGATCAGCACCCGGGTCTCGCCGCGGGCGAAGCGGGCGAGGACAGCGGCCACCCCTCCTTTGCGCCGGACCGCGTCGCGGTCGAGGACGTCCACCGGCAGGTCGGGAAAGAGCTCGCGGAAGCTCTCCTCCACCCGCTCGGTGCCGGCGCCGATCGCTTCCAGCGCCTCCTCGGAGCACGAGGGGCAGCGGGTGGGCTCCGGCATTGCCGAGCCGCAGTAGTGGCAGAGCAGCATGCCCCGGCGCCGGTGGAGCGTCCGCGGTACGCCGCAGGCTTCGCAGGTGTGGTTTTCGCCGCACGCTCGGCAGAGGAGCATGGGTGCGTACCCGCGCCGGTTGCGCAGCAGGATCACCTGCTCCCCCGCCGCCGCCGAGCGTTCGACCTCCTCGCGGAGGCGCCCCGAGAAGACGATCTCGCCGGGCCGGCGCGGACTCGTCGTGGGTTCGCCGCGCAGGTCCACCAGGATGCCCTCCGGTAGCCGGCCCTGGCCCGCCCGCCGGGTGAGCACCAGCGGCGCGAGCTTCTCCCGCTCGCAGTTGAGCCGGCTCTCCAGGCTAGGGGTCGCCGAAACCAGCACCGCCGTCGCCCCCGCCCGTTGCGCCCGGACCAGCGCCACGTCCCGCCCGTGGTAGCGGGGCGTCGAATCTTGCTTGTAGGAGGGGTCCTGCTCCTCGTCGACCACCACGAGGCCCAGGTCGCGGACCGGTGCGAACAGGGCCGACCGGGGGCCCACCACCACCCGCGCCTCGCCGCGCCGCACCCGCTCCCACTCCTGGTGGCGCTCGGCCGACGCGAGGGCGGAGTGGAAGATCGCCACCCGCCGGCCGAAGCGCGCGGCGACCTCGCGCACCAGGGCGGGCACCAGGGCGATCTCGGGGACCAGAAGGAGAGACGAACGCCCCGCGGAGAGGGCGCTTTCCGCCGCCCGCAAGTAGACCTCCGTCTTGCCCGAGCCGGTCATCCCGCGAAGGAGGAAGGGCTGGTAGCGCCGGGACGCGAGCGCGCGGCCGAGGGCCTCGCAGGCGGCAGCCTGGTCCGGGCGCAAGACGATCGCTTCCCCGCCGCCCCTTCCCTCCAGCGCCTGGTGATCCAGCGAGAGGCGCTCGACCTGGGTGAAGCGGCGCAGGAGGCCGAGCTTCACCAATCGCCGCACCACCGCCGCGGTGCAGCCCGCCTCGGCCGTGATCTCGGCCACCGTGGCGGGCCGGCCCAGGGCGGAGAGGAGCTCCACCACCGAACGGCCCTGAGGCGAGCGCCCGCAGGCCGCCAGTTGGTCCTCGAGCCGCCCCGGCGTGAGCTCTACCGCGGCGAGATAACGGGCGCCTCGGCCCTGACGGCTCTCGAGGACGATCCGGCCGTCCTCTGACATGCGGTCGAGAACCTCGGGCAGGCGAGCCAGGCCCAGGCGTCGTTGGAGGTCGGCGGCGCTCGTCCGGCCCGCCTCGCGGAGTGCTTCGACGACCCGCTCCTCGTCGTCACTTCGCGGCGGAGCGATCGCTCCGCCGGAGGTCAGGCGCACCCGCTGGTGCCCCCAGGGCGGCAGGTCCGAGGGCAACATGCCGCGCAGCACCTCTCCCAGGGGCGCGCGGTAGTAGCGGGCCACGAACTCGGCGAGCTCCAGGAGATCGGGGGGAAAGACCGGCTCGCGGTCGAGGACTTCCTCGAGAGGGCGGAGGCTCACCCCGTCGGGGCTCTCCTCGGTCCGCTCCACGACGAACCCCACGAGGCGGCGCGGCCCGACCCGCACGCGGACCCGCGAGCCGGGCACCGCCAGGGGATCGAGGGCCGGCGGCACCGCGTAGGTGAGCGGTTCCGGGAGGGGCAGCGGGACGGCGACCCGGGCGTGGGGGGGTGTCGGGGACGGAGACGACGGTGCGAGCGCGGGCTCGTCTCCGGACCGGTCAGGCGCCATGCCGGAGAGCCGCTCGGCAGCCTTGGGAGCAGACGGCCCCTCCCCCGCCGGGAGCCGGGAGTGCCCGGGAGACCGGGACGTAGGTGCCGCAGGCCGCGCACCGCACCAGGGTCTCCGTGGGCCGCTGGCGGGCTTCGTGGACCGGGCGCGGCCCAAAGCGCCCCGCGCGCCGACGCCCACCCCGCTCGATCCCCAGCGCCGCCAGCGCCTTGCGGTAGGCCCATTCGAGCAGCAGCCAGATGGCCACCACCAGGGCGATCAGGACGAGGAAGCGAAGCACCGTCGGAGGGTCCGTTCAGGAGGTGCCGCGCTGGCGTGCGACCTCGTCGGCGAGCCGTTGCACGTCCGGGTTGTTGGGCTGGAGGGCGCGGAGCTCGTCGAGCACCCGCTCGGCGGCGGCGTAGTCCTTGAGGTCGAAGGCCAGGACCACCACCTTGTTGTAGCGCGACTGCCAGTGGCGCGGATCCAGCGTCTCGGCGCGGTCGAAGAGCCCCAGGGCCTTCTTCGGATCGCCGATCCCACGGTAGCAGGTCCCGAGATCGGTGAGGATGTCCGGATCCTCCGGGCGCAGCTTGAGGTAGCGGTCGTAGGCGTCCACGCACTCTCGCCAGTCCCGGACGTCGTAGCTCAGGTTCGCCAGGTGCAGGAGGGCCTGGGCATCCTCCGGGTGGCTCGTCAGATGGGTCTCGATCTGCTGGATCTCGGCGCGTTTGGCGTCGAGGCCGCCGTCGGGAGACGTCGCCGGGGCGGCGGGGGCCGGCGCGGCGGGCGCGGCCTGCCCCTGGCCGTGGACCAGGCGGGGCGGCTGGCGAGACGCCATGATCTCGTGAACGAGGTAGCCGGTGATGAAGCCGATCAGGAGGCCGACGATGACGAACAGGACGTTGTCGCGGTTCACTCTCCTCCTCCCCTGCTCTGCCCGGACGATTCGCTCTTCTTCGCGCTCCAGGTGCCACCGGCGGGCTCGCCGCGGCCGAGGACGACGGGCCGCCACGCTCCCGTGAGCGTGCCGCTCCGCGGATCGAAGCGCCCTTCGAGGATCAGGTCGAGGCCCTTCTCGGCAGCGACCCTCTCCAAGCGCAGAGCGCCGTCGACGAAGGTGCCCCGGACCGAGCCGAAGCTCCCGTCGGCGAGCCCCAGAGTACCGCGGACCACCGTGCCGTCGAGGTCCAGGTCGAGGAGCGCCTGTCGTCCGCCGGGCTCGAGCGTCATGCGCCAGGTGCCGCTCAGGGGGTCGGGAAGGTTCGCCGGCGCGCCCCGGAGCCTGGTGAGCTCGTTCTCGAGGATCCCCTTGCGGCGGCGCAGGGCGACGACCTCGGCGAGACGGTCGCGAGACTCGGAGGCCGCCGCTTCCACCTCGGCGCGGGCGGTCTCTTGCCGCCTGGCGAGCTCCTCGATCCGGTCGAGGGTCGTCTGCCGGTCGGCGACGGCCTGGTCGAGGGCCTGGGAGGCTTCGGCGAGCCGTCCGGTCGCGTCCCGCTCGCGGCCTCTCGCCTCCCGATAGGCTGCGACGGCGGCGTCGAGCTGCCGGTCGACGATCTTGGACTCGAGCTCCAGGTAGCGCACCGTGGTCTGGGCGCGCAGAGGCGGACCGGAGGCGAGGGCGAGGAGCCCTAGCGCCAGGAGGATCGGGGAGAGTCTCATGACGTGAGGGAGCCCGAAGCGCTCCCGGGGATGCCGGTTAGCTGGCCTTGGCCTTCTCGCGTTGGACCTTCTCGATGCTCGCGTCCAGGGCCTTCTCGACCTGCTCCTCCGCCTTGCTCTCGCGCATGTCCTTGACGTGCGCCACCTCGCTCACGATGAAGTACTTCGCCCGCTCGTACATCTTCTTCTCGCGGAAGG
>CAZIIB010000167.1:0-7524 GCA_964539125.1 uncultured Thermoanaerobaculia bacterium
CCCAGCCAGGGGCCCCGGTTGGCCTCGTGGTCGAGCTGGGTGATCACCACCTCCTCGCCCGGCTCGAGGAGTCGGCCCAGCGCGTGGGCCAGGGAGTACGCCAGGCTGGTCATGTTCTGGCCGAAGGAGATCTCGCGCCAGCTCGGCGCCCCAAGAAAGGCGGCCATGGTCTCGCGGGCGCGGAGAATCCGCTCGTCCGACTCGCGGGAGGTGACGAACTGGCCGTGGGTGTTGGCGTTCGAGGTCCGGTAGTAGCCCGAGACCGCCTCGATCACCGCCTCGGGCACCTGGGTGCCCGCGGGACCGTCGAGGTAGGCCAGGGGGCGGCCGTCGAGGGTTCGCGCCAGGGCGGGAAAGTCCCGGCGCGCGCGCAGCGAGTCCCGTTCGGTGAAGAACATGGCGAGCGGATTGTACCCGGGGCTCAGCGCACCATCCGGACGTCGCCGGCCACCGGGCCCAGCTCGATCGCCTGGGGCAGGTGCAACCCCCGCAACCAGACGATGCGCTGCCGGTCGAGGGCCCGTGAGAGCTCGTGGACCGAGCGCTTGAAATCGCGCTTGCGGTAGACGCTCTCCACGTCTCCCCACGCCGCCCCGACCGCCGGGCTCACCTGCTTCTCCACCGACCAGACGACGAGGGGAACACCCAGATCGGCCAGGTACCGGCGTACGGCCCGGGGAGAGAGACGGCTCGCGTCGGCCGGATCGCCGCTCAGCACCAGCACCACGGCGCGGCGCCGCTCCCGCGCCGCGGCGCTCATGCCGGCGACGGCCACCGCGTCGGCCAGGCGCTGGTCCTCGAGGGCGAACTGCGGCTGCTGGGCCGCGGAGAGCAGGAAGTAGACGCCGCCGTCCGCCGGCAAGTGCTCTTCCGAGCGGGCGAAGAGGTCATAGGCCAGCCGGTCGCTCTTCCGGTGGAGCGAGAAGGGCCACAGGAAGCGCAGGCTCTGGTCGGGCTCGAGGCGCAGGGTCGACCGGAGCAGCTCCTCAAGCCGCTGCTCGGCGGCTTGCGAGCTCTTCCACCCCGCGACCGGCGCGCGGTGCCGAGGGCCGGTGTCTACCGTCGGGACGTCCCGAGCGGCGGCAGGAAACCAGCGCTTGCCCAGCTCTCGGAGCTCCTCCTGGGCTGCCCGGTCCATCACCACCACCACCTCGGCCGGGCCCGTCTCCGCCGCCACCGGCTTCAGGGGTTCACCATCTGCTCGGAACCACCCGGCGAGCGCCGTCGGCTCCGGCAGCTCCTTCTGATCTCCCAGGTCGACGGCGACCGCGCTGAGCTCCGTGTTGGTCTCCTCGGAGTAGGTGCCGCCGAACGCGGACTCGACGACGGCCGAGAGCTGGGAGGGAAGCTCGATCTGCGCGTGGAAGAAGTGAAGAGCCTGGGGGTCGTACGGAGGCAGCTCGATCCGCTTCGGATCGGAGACCTGGAGGGGGCGCCCGTCGAAGCTCGCCGTCACCTTTGTCGGCTTGTCCCCCGCGACGCTCTCCCAGGTGAGACGGGCGACGACACCCCGGCCGTCGTGCCCTCCCTCGAAGACCACGTGGCCCTCCGCCTCGGGTCGCGGGAGGTTGATCCACTGGAGGGCGCTGCCCAGCTCCCGCCCGGCGGCGTCGCGGGCGATCGCTTCGAGTCGGTGGGGCTCGAGCTCGGAACCGAAGTCGCACGAGACGGTCCACGGATCGCCGCTGGCCCGCGCCACCGTCTTGCCATCCAGCACCAGCTCGACCGAGGCGACGCCCTGTCCCACGGAGAGCTCGACGGGCTGGACACCGAGGACGAGACCGAGAAAGAGACTCGCGAACGCGACGATCATCGGGACCTCCTCATGGACCTTTCATTATCTCAGGGCTTCGCACCGGCCCGGGGACCGACAGCGAGCCTGGCTCCGGTCGGCTCCGGTCGGCTCCGGTCCGCGCGCCCCCCCTACCCGGAGCTCAGGTCGACGGTCCGGAGCCAGCGGCCGAAACCCTTGTCGAGGTCCTCCCACCGCCTGCCCAGGGCCTCGCGGAGGGTCTCCGCGTCGTCCGGGCCGCCCTCGGTGATGCCGACCAGATAGCGCCGGAAGGCGGCCGCGAGCTGGTCGTCACCGCCGTCGAGCAGGTAGCGGATGAACAGCGCGCTCTCGGCGTAGGCGACGGCCCGGCCGGCGGGGTCGACGAGCTGCCGCCATGCGAGGTGCATCACCACGGCGAGGGGCGGGAGCTGCTCGCGGTCGAGCAGGTGGACGAGGCGCGCGAGGGCGACGTAGCCGCCCGTCCGCGTGACCGTGAGCTGCACCCGGCTCCCTCCGGACGGATCGAAGAGCCTCTGGCGGATCACCGAGGCATTGCCTCCGAAGCTCCCCAGGAAGAGCCGCCCCACGGCGTCGATCCGCGAGTACCCCAGGTCGTTGGCGAGACCCTCCTCCAGCCAGGGCGGCGTGTCGGGACCGAGGGCGCGGGCGTTGATCAGGTGCGTGAGCTCATGGACCAGCAGGGCGGCGACCTCCGAGTCCTCCAGCCCTTCGGTGAAGAGGGCGGCCACGCCGAACCCCGCATGCCCCTCTTCCCCGAGCCCGGCGAACGCCAGGTCGCCGGAGGCGAAGCTCCGGTAGTCGGCCTCGCGCGAGAAGAGGACCACGGCCTCCCCCGCCGGCGAGCCCGGGTCGAGACCGTAGCGACGGCGGTAGCGGCCGTCGAGGTCGGCGGCGACCCGGTTCAGGCGGTGCAGCAGCTTCGGCGAGTCGAGATCGGTGTAGAAGACGTACGGCCCGAGCCGTCCGGGCTCGTCGTCCCCCGGCAGCGCCGCGAGCGCCCGGGCCACGATCTCGGGATCCGCCGGCCGCGGTGGCAGGGCGCCGCCGGAGCCCGGCCGCCCCTCCTCTCCGGGCAGCAAGACCCATCCCTTGAAGGCGCCGTAGCGCACCAGGCCCCACGGCCCCTTGCGCTCGAGCACAGAGAGCTCCGACGGCGCGTCGATCACGGCGAGGACCGCCGCCCGCCGGTCCGGGATCTCGTGGACGGCGGTGCCCTCCGCCAGCGTCACGCGGGACTCCGAGGAGTCGATCGTGCCGAAGGCCGCGGGGGTACCCAAGGTCGCGGGGGCGGGCGCCGGGGGCGACTCCGCCGGCGGGGCCGCGGGCCTCTCCGGCGGCTCCGCCCCGGCCCGGCCCGGCCCGGCGAGCGACGGGAGCCACGCCAGCGACAGCGCGACGACGAGGGGCGCCACCCGCCGCCGGGCTCGCCGCTCTCTCCGGGCGCTCATCGCACCACCTCGAGGCTGCGGCGGGCCGCCGCTCCGAGCTCGATCTCCTGGGGCAGGTGCAAGCCCTCGAGCCAGACGATCCGCTGGGCGTCGACCGAGTCCGCGAGCTTCCTGGCCGCCCGCTCGAAGCGGCGCCGCTGGTAGACGCTCTCGACGTCGCCCCAGGCCGCCTCCACCTCGGGGCTCACCCGCTTCGCCACCGACCAGACGTGGAGGGGCACCTGCAGGGCGGAGAGGTAGCGCCGTACGGCTCGGGGGGAGAACTGGCTCGCGTCCCGTGGGCTCTCGCTCAGGAGCAGGACCACGGCCCGGCGCCGGTCCCGCGCCGCCGCCGTCATCCCCGCCACCGCCACGGCGTCGGCGAGGCGCTGCTCGGCGAGGGGAAAGGGCGGTTGATTGGCCGACGCCAGCAGCCAGAACACGCCGCCTTGCCGCGGCAGGTGCTCCTGGGAACGAGGGAAGAGGTCATACGACGCGCGATCGCTCTGGCGGTGGCGGGAGAACGGCCAGAGGAAGCGCAGGCTCTGCTCGCTTCCCAGTTGCATGGCGTAGCGCAGCATCTCGCTCGCCACCGAGCCACCGCCCAGTCGCCGCCAGCCCGCGCCCAGCCCACGATCCTGCGAGCCGGTCTCCAGCGGCGGGCTCGCCCGGCCTCTCGAGGGATACCAGCGCTCGCTCAGGGCCCAGAGCGCCTCCTGCGCCGCGCGATCCATCACCACGACAACCTCCCCCGGTCCCTTCTCGGCGGCGACCACCCGCAGTGGCTCGCCGTCCGCTTGGAACCAGCCCGAGAGCTCCGCGGGCGGTGGCAGCTCCCGGCCGTCCTGGAGGGTGACGGCGGTGGCGGTCAGCTCGGTGTCGGTCTCCTGGGTGTACGAGCCCCCGAACGGGGTCTCGATGACCGCCGACAGGTGGTCCGGAAAGTCGAGCTCGGCGTGCAGGAAGTGGAGCTGGTCCGGGTCGTGGGCCGGCAGCTCGATCCGCCGCGGATCCGAGACCGCGAGCCGCCGGCCGTCGAAGCTCACGGTCACCTTGCTCGGCTCGTCTCCCGAGACGCTCTCCCAGGTCAGCCGCGCGACGACGCCCCGGCCGTCCCGGCCCCCTTCGAGGACGACGTGGCCCTCGGCCTCCGGCCGGGGCAGGTTGATCCACTGGAGGGCGCGGCCCAGCTCCCGCCCCTCGCCGCCGCGGGCGACCGCTTCGAGCCGGTGGGGCACCAGGGCGGTGCCGAAGTCACAGGGCAAGGTCCACGGATCGCCGCTCATCCGGCCCACCGTCTTGCCGTCCAGCACCAGGTCGACCGAGGTCACTCCCTGGCCCACGGCCACCTCGACCGGCTGGACGCCCAGGACCAGGCCGAGGAACAGACTTGCAAACGCCACGATCATCGCGACCCCATCGGGTTCCGTTCCATCTTAGCGTCTGCGGTTGGTCACAGGATCAGCTGATCGATCAGGCGGAGAACGCCCCCGGCGAAGAGAACCGAGGCGCCGGCGGCGAAGAGCAGGATCGCGCCCACCACCATGGCCATCAGGTAGAGGGCAACGAGGAGGAGCGGGCCCATGAAGCCCATGAAGACCACGAACTGGATCACGCCGCGGGACCCGCCCCGCCGGAGCGCCTCTCGCAGGCCCGTGCCCTTCGCCGCCGCGGCCGCGACCGCCGGGTCCGACCGGTCCGCGCCGAGGGCGACGAGGCGGCGCAGGCGCCGCTCGAGCTTGGGGTGCGAGCCGATCGAGCCCGGGTGCTCGGAGCTCTTCGTGGGCCGCTGCGGCGCCGCCACCCAGAGGTGCTCGAGCCAGGCGCCGCCCGGGGGCGGCGAGGCGTCGCCGGCCAGGGCCATGAGCCCCCGGGCCACCTCGGTGGGGGCCCGGGTGAGCTGGACCGCGGTGGCATCGCCGAGGTACCGCCGAGTGCGCAGCATGGCCCCCACCAGCGGTCCGACGATCAAGATCCGGAGCATCTGGACCTCCATGCGCACCAGCTGCACCACCAGGTAGACGAGGAGCAGGGGAAGGACGAAGAGCCAGAGGAGCGGCAGCCGCTTCAAGAGACGGCCTCCTCGCGTCTTCGGCTCGGCCTCTCCGGCGTCGCTCGCCAGGCCCTGAAGCCCGTCCTCGCGCTCGGGAGAGAGACGCCCTTCGAGGCTCTCGGCCACCTCCTGGGCGGCGGCCGGGGAGCGGCGGCGCCGGAGCAGCCAGCCGAGGCTCTGCACGAGCTCGCGCCAGGCGGCCGGGCTCCAGCCCATGAAGGCGTCGAGCACCGTGAACACGAAGCCCATGGTCTGGAAGACCGTGGTGACGGTGAGGGTGAGGTGCTGGTCGCCGTTGGCCGCCGAGGCGACCAGGAGAGCCGCCACCCCTTGGGTCTCGTCTCGGTCGCAGCGCTCGAGCACGCCCCGGGTGACCACCGCCACCGCGGCGTCCACCGACGGGCCGACCAGTGCGGCGTTGGGCGACGGGTCGTCGACCAGCAGGACCCGAGGCGCCGGCACGCCCGCGGCGAGGGCCATCTCCTGGACCACGTTGACGAGCTGCCGCTCCTCGAGATCGTCGTTCCGCGGCTCGCGGGCGCCGAGGCGGGCGAGCATCGCGGCCGGCACCACGTCGCGGGCGAGGTGCCGAAAGCCGACCCAGATCGCGACCATCGCCGCCACCCCGGGCAGGAGTAGGACCGCCAGCGCCGCCGCCAGGTCGAGCCGGCCGAGGGGGCCCGAGAGCGACTGGCCGAGCCAGGCGTCGAGGGCTGCCGGCACCAGGCCCGCCACCCGGTGCAGGCCGATCCAGACGCCCTCCGGCACCGGCAGGACCAGGTTCACCCCGCGTACGGCGACGGCCACGACACCGAAGACCAGAGGGGTGAGGACCACCGTCAGGGGCAGCCCCATGACCAGGATCGCGAGCCCGCAGAGCGTCGCCCACCAGCGGGCGTGGCGCCGCCGGCTGGCCTGCTCGTCGAAGAAGCTGCGGGTCCCGGCCGCTCCGGCCGCCGCCGTGGTCACCAGGTCACCACCCGGTCCGCGTCGGCGATCATGCGGGTGAACCGGGACCAGCCGCAGATGAGGTCGACCCGTTCTTGGACCCGGGCCGTATCCAGGTCCAGCAGTCGCGCCGAGGCGCTGCAGGCGAAGAGACGCAGCTGACCGGTTTCGCGAGCGGCCGTGATCAGGCTGGAGAGGGGTGGAAAGCCGAGGGCCTCGATCCGCCCGGGCGCCACCGGCGCCGCGGGATCCAGGCGGTCCCACCCGCCCCGGACCCAGGCGTCGAGGGCGGCGAAGAAGAGGGCCAGGTCCACCCGGTCGCCCTGCGCGGCGGCGCTCGCCACCAGCGAGCTCACCTGGTAGCGCTTGTCCCAGGTGGCGTCGTGGGCGAGGACGAGGAGGTTCACGGTGCCGCGGCGCCCGCCGTCAGGAGACCGTCCAGGTGTCTCCGCTGTAGAGCAGGTCTTCGAGACGGGGTGGACCGCCGCGCTCGACCTCGTGCTCGACCTGTGCGACGACCTCGGCATCGTACGCCGGCTCGTCGACGGCGCGCAGGACCCCGATCGGCGTCGGGAACTCGGGAGGCAGGAGCTGCGCCGCCATGAAGGCGAGGGCCGGGCTGGGCCGCCGCTCGTCCCAGATCAGGCAGTCCTCCTCGCCCACGCCCCCTCCGGAGGGATCCAGCTCCACGACCTCGGGCTCGAGGCCGTTCAGGCGCAGGCCCCGTTTCGTCTCGCCGCCCCAGACGACCGGCTTGCCATGCTCGAGGTAGAGGGTGCGCTCGACCCGGCCCTCCTTGTCGGTCATGTACTCGAAGGCCTTGTCGTTGAAGATGTTGCAGTTCTGGTAGATCTCGATGAACGCCGAGCCCCGATGCTCCGCGGCGCGCTTGAGGACGGATTTCAGGTGGGGCTGGAAGATGTCCACCGTCCGGGCGACGAAGGTGGCGCCGGCCCCCAGGGCGAGCGCCGCCGGGTTGAACGGCCGGTCGATCGAGCCGAACGGCGTCGACTTGGTGCGCTTGCCCACCTCGCTGGTGGGCGAGTACTGACCCTTGGTCAGGCCGTAGATCCGGTTGTTGAACATCAGGATCTTGACCCCCACGTTGCGGCGCAGGACGTGGATCAGGTGGTTGCCGCCGATCGACATGGAGTCGCCGTCGCCGGTGGCGATCCAGACTTCCAGGTCCGGCCGGGTCACCTTGAGCCCGGTGGCGATCGCGGGCGCCCGCCCGTGGATCGAGTGAAAGCCGTAGGTGTTCATGTAGTAGGGGAAGCGGCTCGAGCAGCCGATCCCCGAGA
>CAZIIB010000168.1:0-7474 GCA_964539125.1 uncultured Thermoanaerobaculia bacterium
TGTCACGAAGTGAGCCTTTGTAGATGTCTAGCCCTTCTTGCGGGCGGGGAGGGGCTGCTGGATCGGCTGGACCGGAGTGGGCCGCGCCGGGCTCGTCGCCTGGGGCTCCTCGGCCGGCTGCTCGCGGCTCATGGTGCAGCGGCCGTCGAAGATCGCGCCGTCCTCGATCACCAGCGAGGGAGTCTCGAGATCGGCGAAGATCTTGCCGGCGGCGCAGAGCTGGATCTTGCGGCTCGCCTGGACCGAGCCCCGGACGGTCCCGGAGATGAAGATCTGACCGACCCGCACCTCGCCGTCGACCTCGCCTCCCTCGCCCACGACCAGAGTGCCGCTCGAGACGATGGAGCCCTCGATCTTGCCGTCGACGCGAAACGTGGTCTCGAACCGGAGCTCGCCCCGGAGCTGGCTTCCCGCATCGACGAACCCGTTGAGCTCGCCTTCCGGATTGTCCGCCCTGAAGATCATCGACTCCCTCCTCGCTCCATGAGCTGGTCGTAGAGGCGGATGAGCTCCTCCTCCGAATGGTAGTGCATCTGGATCACGCCGCGGGTGCCCCGGCGGCGGATCTCCACCTTGGTCTGGTACCGCTTGGTGAGCTTCTCGGCCGCGGCGGCGGCGAAGACCTCCGGCTCCTCGGGCCCCTCGAGGTCGGCCCCGCGCCGCTTCTTGGCGCGCCGGCCGGGGCTGGAGCGCCGCTCGAGCTGGCGCGCGGTGAGGTTCTCCTCGGCGGCCTCCCGGGCCAGCGCGATCTGGCGGGCGCGGTCCTTGATCGCGAGGAGCGGCCGGGCCTGGCCCGCCGAGAGCCGGCCGCTCCGGAGCTCGTCGAGGATCTCTTCGGGGAGGTTGAGCAGGCGCAGGGCGTTGGTCACCGCGGAGCGGCTCTTACCGACCCGCACCGCGATCTCCTCCTGGGAGAGGTCGAAGCTGGTGGCGAGGGTGCGGTAGGCCTCGGCCTCTTCTACGGGGTTGAGGTCGCTGCGCTGGAGGTTCTCGACCAGGGCGAGCTCGAGGAGCTCTCGGTCGCCGGAGACCTCGCGGACCGCCACCGGCACCTCCGCGAGACCGGCCTTGCGCGCGGCCCGCCAGCGCCGCTCGCCGGCGATGATCGTGAAGCTGCCACTGCCGTCGGGCGTGACGACGATGGGCTGCACCAGGCCCTGCGAGCGGATCGACTCGGCCAGCTCGGAGAGCTTGGCGTCGTCGAAGTCGACGCGCGGCTGGAAGCGATTGGGCCGCAGCCGGTCGACCGGCAGGCTTCGGGCCGGCTCCGCCTCGAGCAGGGCGTCGAGACCGCGGCCCAGGCCGCGCTTCTTGGCGGCGCTCACGCCGCCCCCCGCATGTACTCTCGGGCGAGGTCGAGGTAGGCCTCGGCGCCCCGGCACTTGATGTCGTACTCGAAGATCGGCAGGCCGTGGCTGGGAGCCTCGGCGAGCCGGACGTTGCGCGGCACCACCGACTGGAAGACCCGCTCGCCGAAGTGGCGGCGGATCTCCGTGGCCACGTCCCGCGAGAGGTTGGTGCGGTCGTCATACATCGTCAGCAGGATGCCCGCGATCTCGAGCTCGGGGTTGAGGCTCGCCTTGACCCGGCGCACCGTCGCCATCAGCTCGCTGATGCCCTCGAGGGCGAAGTACTCGCACTGGAGGGGGACCAGCACCCCGTCGGCCGCCACCAGGGCGTTGACCGTCAGGTGGCCGAGCGAGGGCGGACAGTCGAGGAGGATGACGTCGTAGTCGTCGCCGATCTCGGCCAGCACCCGCTTCAGACGGAGCTGCCAGCCCTCGATGCCGACGAACTCCACCTCGACGCCCACCAGGTCCCGGTCCGAGGGGAGGATCTCGAGGTGGGGGAAGCCCGACGGGCGGATCGCGCTGCGCACCGGAGCGTCTCCGGTGAGCACCTGGTAGAGGTGGGGCGCCGCCGCCCGCAGGCCCACACCTCGGGTGGCGTTGCCCTGGGGGTCACAGTCCACCAGGAGGACGCGGCGCTCGAAGGCGCCGAGGGCGGCGCCCAGGTTGATCGCGGTGGTGGTCTTGCCGACCCCACCCTTCTGGTTGGCGACTGCGACGATCTTGGCCATTCGATGCTCGCCCCGAAACGGTGCTACGGCGTGCCTTCCACCCGGCCGAGCTCGACGATCCGACGATGCCGGCTGCCGGCCAGGGGCCGGGAGCGGCGGACCGCGAGCGCCGGGGGGATCGGCGGTTCGTCCTGGCCGGCCCAGATCAAGATCCGGCCCCCCGCCGTCAGCCGCTCGGCGAGCGCGTCGAGAACCTCGATGGGGAGCTTGAGCGCCCGGGTGGTGATCACGTCGATCCTCTCCGGCAGACCCGGAGGCAACGGGCTGTCGACTCTAGCATTCAGACATCGGCAGGGCAACGCGGCGCGCCGGCAGGCGCTCAGGAGGAAGGCCCACCGGCGCTCGCGGGGCTCGAGCAGGGTGACTTCGAGGTCGGGCCGGGCGGCCGCCAGGACGATCCCCGGAAACCCCGCGCCCGACCCCACGTCGACGAGGGTCCGCGCGCCGGCAGGGATCGAGGACAGCCCCGCGAGGGATTCCGCGTAGTGGCGCTCCACGACCTCCTCGACGGTGCCGGGGCCGATGAGCGAGAGCGAAGGAGCCCAGCGCCGAAGCTCCTGGTAGTGGGCGTAGAGGGAGTCGAGTGTCCGCGAGGGGAGCTCGACGGGGGCGCCTCCAGCGAGTCTGCGGGCGAAGTCCTCCTTCGAGAGCTCGGGCAGCGGCCGTTCCATGGCGCGTCGATTATCCTCCCGGCGCATCCTGAGCACCCGGGTTGACGCCCAGCGGGTTTCACGGGAAACTCGACGGTGAAACAACTGCCCGGGGCCTCTCGCCCCGCGAGGGTTTCACGGGAAACTCGACGGTGAAACAAGCGGCTTCTGACTCCTCCGGCCATCGAGCCACGCCCTTCGAGGACGGCGTCCTGGTGGGGATCCTCGTCGGAGAAGGGCACTTCGGCGGCGACGGCCGGCAGCCGCAGGTCACTCTCCGCATGCACACCGACCACGAGAGCCTCTTTCGCTGGATCGAAGCGACCTTCCCGGGCGGGAAGCTCTACGGCCCCTATCACCACGGGGGCCGGAGCTACTACCAGTGGATGGCGAGAGGGACGTTCCTGCGGGAGCGGATCCTGCCGATCCTGGAGCGCCACCTGACCCCCGAGCTCGACGCCAAGGCGCACGGCAGGCTCCAGGAGATGAAGGAGCGCTACCGACTGTGAAGACCACGAGGTCCAGGGGAGCCCGGCCCGAGACCCCCACCACGAGCCTTCGCGCCCGGTGGAGAGGGATCGCGGGTGAGGGGGGTGATCCAGCCGCTCTCTGCGGTCAAGAGGGCCCGGGGCGTCCGCTCTCGCCGGCCTGTCCCCCGTGGGAGGGGGCCGCCCGGCGAAAGGCTCGAAGGCTAGACGCCCAGGCAATCCCTCCTCACGCGGGTAACACCTTCAGCTTCTTGAAATACCCGTCGCCGATGCTCTCGGTGGTCACGTCCGGGTCGTCCTCCAGAGTGATGTGGACGATCCGGCGCTCCGCCGGGTCCATCTCCTCGAGCGTCCGCGGCCGACCGCGGCGGCGCACCTCGTCCGCCGTCCGGCGGGCGAGCTCGCGAAGCCGGTCCTCGCGGTCGGCGTGGAAGTCCGCGCAGTCGACCCGCACCGGCAGGGCGTCGCCGTAGATCCCGCGGATCATCCGCGGCAGCAGGTGCTCGATGGCGAGAAGGAGCTGGCCGTCCTCCTCCAGGAGGATCTGGTCGTCCGGACCCCAGAGCTCGATCTCCAGGCGCTCGCCGTCGCGGTAGAAGTCCGCCTGGGCCTCCACGTCGACGAACTCGAGGAGCCGCTCGAGAGCCTCTCGGGCCGCGTCCGCGAGCTCACCCTCCTCCCGCGGCAGCCGCTCCGAGCGCGGGATGCGCGGCTCCGGCGGCAGGGGCACCCGTGAGGGGACCGGCGCGGCCTCGCTCCTTCCGCCCGGACGCCGGCGCGACTCGCCCGCGGCCTCCGGGCCCCGGCCCCGCCGGCCGCGTCCACGACCCCGGCGCTCGGTTCCGCCGCCCCCTCCAGCTCCCGCAGCCGGGCCTTCGCCGGGCGGCGTGCGCCGCTGGAGACCCTCCGAACGCCGCCCTCGCTGGGCCCTCTCCCGGCCGCGGCGGGCCGGGCCCCCGTCGTCCTCCTCGCCGCTCCGGCCGCCAGCCGCCTTCTCCTCGACCTCCTCCTCGATCTCCTCCTCGTCGGCCGCCGCGTCCTCCTCGGGCTCCTTCGGCTCGTAGGCGGTCTCTTCGTCGACCGGCTCGGCGAGCCACCAGGGAGGGGTTGGCGCCGCCGCCTCGCTGGGCTTGCGTGGGGTCTTGGCCTGCCGCTCCCCTCGCCGGCCCTCACCCGTTCCCCGGCCTCTCCCACGTCCACGACGCTCACGACGGGGCCGCGCCTCCCGCTCCCGCCCCTCCTCCCCGTCTCGCTCCCCCTCGGCCGGCTCCGTCACCTCCTTCGTCTCGCTCGCCTCCGGGGCCGCCGCCGGCGCCGTCGGCGCCGCTTCGGGCTCCCGCTTTCGGCGCGGCCGTTCCTGCCGCTCCCCCCGCTCCGCCGGGCGCGCCTCCGCCTCCCGCTTCTTCGTCTCCGCCGCGGCCGCCGGCGCCCTGCGCGGATGGTCAGGATCGACCGAGATCACCGCCTTTCGGCGGGTCCGCACGAAGCCGTGCCGCTTCTCGATCTCGTGGTAGTCGACCTCGCTCGGGTCGATGCCGTGGTAGCTCGCGGCGGCCACTACGGCCTGCTCCACGGAGCGTCCGGAGAAGAACTTCCTCTTGCGTTCGTCAGCCATCGTTTCGATTCCTCGTCACCATGCCGCCTAGCCCTCGGCCGCGGCGGCCTTCTTCGCCTTCATGCGCTGGTAGATCCCCTGCTGCACGAGTGTCAGCAGGTTGTTGGTGAGCCAGTAGAGCACGAGGCCGCTCGGGAAGCCCAGGAACAAGACCGTGAAGAAGATGGGCATCAACATCATCATCTTGCGCTGCCGCGGGTCGCCGCCCGACGGCGCCATCCACTGCTGGAGGAGCTGGGCCGCGCCCATGACCAGCGGCAGGATGTACGTCGGATCGTGCAGCGAGAGATCCTTGATCCAGAACATCCACGGCGCTCCCCGCAGCTCGACGGCGTGGGAGAGCAACCGGTAGAACCCGATCAGCACCGGGAACTGGATCAGCATCGGCAGGCAGCCGCCGGCGGGGTTGACGCCCTCCTTGCGGTAGAGCGCCGCCACCTCCTCGTTCATCTTGCGCTGCGACTCGAGGTCCGGCCGCCCCTTCTTGTCTTTCTTGCCCTTGTACTTGGCCCGGAGGGCCTTGATCTGGGGAGCCAGCTCCTGCATCTTCTGCATGGAGACGTAGCTCTTGTGGGTCAGCGGCAGCAGCACCAGCTTGATGAGCACGGTCATCAGCACGATCGCCCAGCCGTAGTTGGGCACCACGTGGGTGTAGATCCACTTGAGGCCCACCAGGAAGCCCCGCGCCAGGAAGCCGAACATGCCGAGCTGCACGGTCTCGTCGAGATGGGCCGGCAGCGCCCGCAGGCGTTCCAGGTCCTTCGCTCCGAAGAAGGCCTGGCCGGCGAACCTCGTCCCGTCCGGCGTCAGCGTCACCCGCAGCTCCCGCCGCAGATCCTTCTGCTCGTTCTGCGGACCCTCGGGCGGCACCGGCTCGAACGCCGGGGGGCCGCCCCGCTCCTTGGGGACGACAAGCCACGGCGTGATCGTCGCCTGCCGGACCGCCGTCTCCGGGATCACGGCCGCCAGGAAGTACGTGTCCTGGAGGCCCACCCAGGAGAGGCCGGCGCCCGAGAGCTCCGTCGGCTCCGTCTCCTTCTCGGGCGCCACGGTCTTGACCTTTCCGTCCAGCCGGTAGACCGCGCCCCGGTACTTGAACTTTCGCGCCTCGTCCGACGCCGTGGGATTGCGCAGCCCGGGACCCAGCACCACGCTCCAGGGCTCCGGCGTCTCGGCGTCGATCTCGACCCCCATCAAACCTTCGGGCAGAGCGGTGAACCGCTTGCTCACCCGCCCCTCCGGCCCCGAGTACGAGAAGAGCACCGAGGGCCGTCCGTGCTCGTCCTTGCCTTCGTCGACGGCGAACAGCTCCTGGTCCACGCCCAGGGCCGCGCCCTTCGCGTCCACCAGGGCGAAGGGGTAGGGCAGGTCCGCGCGATCTCGCACCAGGTTCACCGGCGCTCCGTCGTCGCTCGCGTACCCCAGGACCTGGTAGGAGACCAGCGCCGCCCCGCGGTTGCTGAACTCCGCCCGGAAGCCGGGCCCGCCCAGGGTGACGCGCTCCTCGCTCGCCGCCCCGACCGGCTCGGCGGGAAGCGCCTCGGCAGCGCCGGCCCCGCCGGACTCGCCGGACTCCGAAGGCTCCTGAGCTTCGGCGCCCTGGCTCGTCGTCTCGGGCGCCTCGGCTCCCTGTGCCGGAGCCTCCACACCCTTCGGCGGCTGGCCGGCCCCGGCCTCGGCGGACGCAGCGGGTGCGCTGCCGGCGGCCGGCTTCTCTCCCACCGGCTTCGGTGGCTTCGGCGGCGGAAACACCAGCTGCCAGCCGATGATGATCACCACCGACAGGAGAACCGCCAGCAGTACACGCTTGTTATCCACTCGTTTCTTCCTTCGATCGTGGGCGAGGTGGGTGGCGGAAAGGGACCCTCGTCAGTTGCCGCCGGGGTGTGGTGCCCTCAGGGCAGGTCGATGCCTCCGGCGCCGAGGGGCTGGCAGCGGAGCAGACGCCAGAGGGCGAGACCGCCCCCCTTGAGGAGGCCGTGCTCGCGGATCGCCAGCCCAGCGTACTCCGAGCACGTGGGAGAGTAGCGGCAGGAGCGAGGTAGCAGCGGCGAGACGCGGCGCTTGTACCCGGCGAGCAACCGGACGACCGCCCGGCCTCCGAGGCCGAGGGCCCGGGTCATCGGCCGGTCCCCTCGATCAATCGGGCCAACAGTCGGGTGAGCTCCTCCGCGAGCGCCGGAAATCCTGCGCCCCCGGCCGCCGGCTCCAGGTGCACGACCACGTCCAACGGCGGCAGCTCGCCACGGGTTGGCCAGCGGCGAAAGATCTCTCGCACGCGCCGTTTCAGCCGGTTGCGCACCACCGCGTTGCCCACCTTGCGGCTGGCGGTGATCCCCAGTCGCGGGTGTCCGAGCTCGTTCGGAGCGAAATGCAGCCGCAGGAGCCCGCCCCGCAGCCGCCGGCCGCGCCGGTAGCACCGCAGGAACTCGGCGCTCCGCCGAAGCCTCTCGTCGCGAGACAGGCCCTCCCCGTGGGCGGACATTGCCCGCCGGGACGGCATCACACACTGAGACGCTTGCGGCCCTTCCTGCGGCGCCGGGAGAGTACCGCCCGGCCGTTCTTGGTCCGCATCCGCTCCCGAAAGCCGTGCTTCTTCTTGCGGCGGCGGTTGTTCGGTTGGTAGGTCCGTTTCACTGTC
>CAZIIB010000169.1:0-7467 GCA_964539125.1 uncultured Thermoanaerobaculia bacterium
ACTGGGCCTTGGCGTAGGTCTTGGCCAGGCTGATCGAGCCGTCGCCCATGCCGGGTGAGGGGCAAAGCTCGTCCGAGACCACCTCGAGCTCGGCGCCGGCGATTTTCAGGAGGATCTTCTTCTCGAGCGGAACCTTGTTGGGCACCACGGCGAGCATGGGGTGGCCGGAGGCGCTCGCCATGGCGGCGAGGCTGATCCCGGTGTTGCCGGAGGTGGGCTCCACGACGCCGCGGCCGTCAGCGAGCTTGCCGCGCTCCTCGAGGTCGCGGAGCAGGGCGCGGGCGGCCCGGTCCTTGACCGAGCCGAAGGGGTTCATCCACTCCAGCTTGGCGAACAGGGGGAAGGCGCCGGGCGTGGGGCTCAGCGCTCCGAGCCGCACCATGGGCGACGGGTTCTCCTCGTCGGGCAGGAGCTCCAGGATGCTGTCGTAGACGCGGGCGCTGTGGTCCATCGATTGCGGTCTCCTCGTGGCTCGTCCAGAGCCCGGGCGACCGACACGACGGCTGGAGCGGGAGATGGGGGTGAGGCAGAGACCCGCTCCGGCGGCGGTGCCGGTGCGGGTGCTCGGGAGGGCGTCTCGTCCGTTACGGCGCGACGGTGGCCACGGCGTCCCCGCGGACCGGCCTGGGCGTGCGACAGGTACACGCGCAGACCCGGCGACAGGGGCGGTGGCTGGTCGTGGCGCCGAACATCACTCCAGAGATATATGACGAGATCGCTAACTTGTCAACCTCGTCCGGATTGTGGGGCTCGTCGGGGTGGCGACGGGCCGGCTACTCCGCGCGCAGGGCCTCGGTGGGCTGGATGCGCGTGGCGCGGGCCGCGGGCAGAGCCCCGGCGGCCAGGGCCACGGCGACCAGGATCGCGGTGGCGCCGGCGAGGGTCGGCAGGTCGTGGGCCGAGAGGCCGTAGAGGCGGCTCGAGACCAGGCGCGCGCACGCGAGGACCGCCGGTATGCCCAGGGCCGCCCCGGCCAGGGCGAGGAGCAGGGTCTCGCGGAGCACCATCCAGAGGACCCGGCGTCCGTTGGCCCCGAGGGCCATCCGCACCCCGATCTCGCCGGTGCGCCGCGAGGCGGCGTAGGAGATCACGCCGTAGAGGCCGACGGCGGCGAGCATCAGGGCCAGGGCCCCGAACACCGTCGACAGCCGGGCGATCAGGCGCTCGTCCCGGAGTGACCTCGCGATGTGGCCCTCGAGAGGTGCGACGTCCAGGGGCACGAGCCTCGGATCCAGGCTGCGAACCGCCTCCCGGGCCGGTTTCACCAGGGCCTCCGGGTCCGGCGCCCGGACCTCGAAGCTGTAGGACCAGAGGGCATCGCTCGACTGCAGGTAGGGCGCATAGAAGCGCGGCGGGACGGCGCCTCGCAGATGGTGGTCTCGGACGTTCCCGCTGACCCCAACGATCTCGTAGGGCTCGTCGGGCAGGTCGGTGTCGACGAAGCGCCGCCCGACGGGGTCCTCGCCGGGGAAGTAGGCTCGGGCCATCGCCTCGTTGATCACGGCCACCCGCGGCGCCCCGGCGCGGTCCTCCGGCCCCAGACCGCGGCCGCGGACGATGGGGATTCCGACGACGTCGAAGTAGCCCGGGCCGACGCGATCGCTGTGGACGTCCCGCTCCGACGGAGGCAGCGGCGGGCGCCCGACCAGGGCGATCGAGGCCAGGGACTCCGTTCCGCTGAACAGGCCGTTTTCCGACAGGGTGACGCCGTCCACGCCGGGAAGGGCGGCGAGCCGCGCGGAGATCTCGCGAATCAGGGCGTGGAGGCGCTCTCCCGCGTAACCGGCGGACGAGGGATCGAGCTCGAGCATCAACAGGTCCCCGCGCGGGTACCCGAGGTCGAGGTGGTTCAGGTTGACCAGGGTGCGCAGGAACAGGCCGGACCCCGCGACCAGCAGGAGCGAGACCGCGAACTGGCCGGCCACCAGGGCCTTGCCGAGCGTCCAGCCGGACCCCGAAAGACGCCGGCCGCCCGCGGCACCGGAGCCGGCGGAGGCGCGCCCGCCGGCCTCGAGCTCCCGGGCGAGCTCGACGCGGGTGGCGCGGAGCGCCGGGACGATCCCGAAGAGGATCCCGGTCCCCAGTGCGACGGCGGCGGTGAAGCCGAGCACCCGGAGGTCGAGGCGCGGGTCGAGGGCGAGCGAGCGCCGCAGCCCGATCAGGGCGAGGAGCCCGTTGTCCGCCCACACCGCGAGGAGGGCGCCCACGCCGCCGCCGAGCGCGGAAAGCACCAGGCTCTCGGCGAGCAACTGGCGCACCAGGCGGCCGCGACCGGCGCCCAGCGCCAGACGCACGCCGAGCTCCCGACGGCGCCCGGTGGCGCGCTCCAGCAGGAGGGTGGCGACGTTGGCGCAAGCGATCAGGAGCACCAGGGCGACGATCGCCATGAGGGTCGCCAGGGGCTTCGAAAACTCCTTGCGCCAGTACGAGAAGCCGGCGCCGCCGCGGGCCACCGTGAGCTGCAGCTTGGCCGGGTCCCGGGGAAGCATCCCGGAGGTGATCGCGCCGCCGGCGCGGCTCGCGATGGTGCGAGTGAAGAGGGCCTGCATCGAGGTACGCGCCTCCTCGAGGCTCACGCCGGGCTTCAGGCGCCCCATGAGCAGGAGCCAGTTCACGTTCCAGCGCTCGAGATAGTCCTTTCCCGAGCTGACCTGCGGCTCCATCGCGACCGGGATCCAGAGGTCGGTGGCCTGCGCCACGATCTCGCCGAAGAAGCCGGGCGGCGTGACCCCGAGGACCGTGAGCGGGTAGCCGTTCACCTCGAGGGTCGTGCCCACGACGGACGGGTCGGCGCCGAAGCGCCGCTGCCAGAAATCGTAGGAGAGCACCGTGTAGGGCGCGCTCCCCGGGCCACCCTTCTCGTCCTCGGCGGTGAACGTCCGTCCCAGGTAGGCCGGAACTCCCAGGACCGAGAAGTAGTTGCCGGTCACCAGCCGGCCGTGCGTCGGCCCTCCGGTCTCGGCGGTCTCGTCGCCGATCTGCAGCCGGTCGGGCGAGCCCGAGGCGAAGATCCCGGAGAAGACCGTGTTGCCGTCGCGGAGCGTGCGATACATGGGAAGCGACACGAGGTCCGCGCGCACCGGGCCCTCGGAGAGCGAGTTGACCCGGGCCGTGTCGCCGATGGCCACCAGGCGATCGGGCGCCGCCACCGGGAGACTCCTCAGGAGGAGGGCGTCGATCAGGCTGAAGACGGCGGTGTTGGCGCCGATCCCCAGGGCGAGGGAGAGCGTGACCGCGAGGGTGAATCCGGGGCTCTTGGCGAGGTTCCGGACGGCGAGGCGCGCGTCGCCGGACAGCTCGCCGAGCCAGTTCCCGAGGCGGCGGCGGCGCTCGATTCGCCGGTCGCTGGCCAGGAGTGACGCCCGGACCCGGTCGAGCTCGACGAGCTCTTCCTCGGCGCGGGCCCGCGCCGCCTTCGGGCTCAACCCTTCGGCCGCCAGCTCTTCGGCCCGCATCTCGAGGTGGAAGGCGAGCTCGTCGTCCAGCTCCCCGGCGAGGTCGGCCTCGCCGCGCCACGGCCAGCGGAACCGGCGCCCGAGCTTGCCGAAGGCCATGGTCAGGCCTCCCCCCCGGTGGGCAGGAGAGGCTCGGAGGGCTCGAGCACCTGGAAGACCGCGGCGGCGTACCGGCGCCACGCGGCCACGTCGTGCTCGAGGCGGGTGCGGCCGGCGGGCGTGAGCTGGTAGAAGCGGGCCCGCCGCCGGCTCTCGCTCAGGCCCCACTCCGCTTCGACCCAGCCCTTGCGCTCCAGGCGCCGGAGGGCCTGGTAGAGGGCCGCGTCCTGGACCTCCAGCGTGCCACCGGTGCGCTCCCGGATCGAGCGCGAGACGGCGTAGCCGTGCATCGGCTCGCGGGCGAGCGTCCGCAGGATCAGGACGTCGAGGGTGCCCTGCAAGAGGTCGAGCGACTCGGGGTGGGTGCGTTCCGGCATCGGGCCTCCTTCACCTCACTTGGTGAGGGGAAGGATAGGGCACCGCGGGAGGGCTGTCAAGCCGGGCGGTCCGGGACGGGGAGACGATGCGGCCGAGCTTGACTCGTGCCGTCATGTCATGCTACGTATATTGCACTTCTATAGAGCCATACGAAAGCGCCACCACGATCCTGCGCGGAGATCCGACATGCCACGTCCCCTCGGCCTCACCTCGCTGAAGATCCTCGCCGCCGTGCGCGACGGCCACGCCTACGGCCTCGACATCGTGGCCCGCACCGGCCTGCCCTCGGGCACCGTCTACCCGGCTCTCGGCCGCCTGAAGAAGTCGGGGCTCACTCGCGCCCGCTGGGAGGACCAGCGGATCGCGGAGCGGGAAGGGCGGCCCCGGAGGCGCTACTACGAGCTCACCGCCGAGGGCGCCGAGGCGCTGGCCCGGGGGAAGGCGCGCATCGCCGAGGCGGCCGCGGCCCTCGGCGGGGAACCGCTGGGAGCGGCGCGATGAGAGGCCGGGACCGGGCCGCCGGGCCGGCTCGCCGGCTGGTGTGGGCGATCTCCTGGCTCGTGCCCTCCGGCAAGCGCGCCGCGTGGCGCGAGGAGTGGGACGGAGAGATCGAAGCGCTGGCGGCGCTCCGGAGGAGAGGGCGGGGCGGGGCGTACCCGAGCCCGTTGGCCTTCGCCCTGGGCGCGGTGCCCCATGCCTTGTGGACGATTGCCGAGGACTGGACCATGGACAGCTTGATGCAGGATCTCCGATTCGCCGGACGCGTGCTCCGTCGGGCCCCCGGCTTCACCCTGGTGGCCGCCCTGACGTTGGCCCTGGGCATCGGCGCCAACGGCGTGATCTTCTCGCTGGTGAACGGGATCCTGCTGCGCCCGCCGCCGGGCATCGCGGAGCCGGGCCGACTGGTCCAGATCGCCCGCAGCTACGACCACGCGCCGCGCTGGGACAACTGGTCCTGGCCGGCCCTCCAGCTCATCGGCCGGGAGGCCCACGCCCTCTCCGGCGTGGCCGGCTACCAGTCCCAGGGGTTCGTCCTCGGCCGGGGCACCGAGACCGAGGAGGTCTCCGGCGAGCTGGTGACCGGCTCGTACTTCCAGGTGCTCGGCGTCCGGCCGGAGATGGGCCGCCTGATCGGCCCCTCCGACGACGTGACGCCGGGAGCTCATGCCGTGGTGGTTCTGAGCCACCGGCTCTGGGCGCGGCGCTTCGGGGCCGACCCGGGCGTCGTGGGCCGCGTGGTGCGGGTCGGCGCCCGCCCCTACCGGGTGATCGGCGTGGCGCCCGCCGGCTTCTTCGGTCCCGACGTGGTGGGCACGCCGCCCGAGATGTGGGTGCCCGCCGTGCAGCGCTCGGGCTATGACGGCGAGCTTCCCTTCGACCACTGGGGATGGAGCTGGATCAACGCGGTGGGACGATTGCGCGACGGCGTCTCCTTCGAGCAGGCCCGGGCCTCCATGGACGCCGTCACGGCGAAGCTGCGCGCGGCGGCGCCGGTCAACGAGGACATCCGGGTCCTCCTCGCTCCGGGCGTGGGCCTCGACCCCGGAGAGCAGCGCCAGGCGCGCCAGATCTCCCTTCTCCTGCTGGGGATCGTGGGGCTCGTCCTCCTCATCACCTGCACCAACGTCGCCAACCTCTTCCTGGCGCGGGGCGCGGCCCGCACGACCGAGCTCGGGGTGCGCATGGCCGTGGGCGCCAGGCGCCTCCGGATCGCCAGGCAGCTCGTGACCGAGAGCCTGTTGCTGGCGCTCCTGGCCACGGCCTTCGCGGTGCCGGTGGTCTGGGGAGCGGGCCGCTTCCTGCCCCGAGTCTTCCCCTACTCCCTCTCGGTACCCTTGAGCGCCGACGGGCGGGTCTACCTGTTCCTCGCCGGGGTCGGCCTGCTGGCGGGGATCCTCTTCGGGGCCGCGCCGGCGTGGGCCGGCTCCTCGCGGGACGTGGCCGACACCCTGACCGAGGGGCGCTCCGCCGGCGGCCGGCCCCGCACCCGGCTGCGCGACGCCCTCGTCGTGACCCAGCTCGCTCTCTCGCTGGCTCTCGTGGCGGGGGCCACGCTCCTCGGCCGGAGCGTGCTCGCGGCCCGAAGCGCCGAGCCGGGGTTCTCGCCACGGGGCCTGGTCGCCGGCCTCGTCGACCTGGCGCCCACGGGCCGCTACGACGAGGCGTCCGGGCGCGCGCTCTTCCGACGCCTCCTGGCCGCGGCGGAGGCGGTGCCCGGCGTCCGCGGGGCGACCCTGGCGAGCGAGGTGCCCCTCGCCGGGGGCCACAGCCGCGCCACCGTGCGGCCCGCGGACCGCCCGGGCGAGGTGAGCTTCGAAGCGGAGCGCGTCGTGGTGGGGCCCGGCTACTTCGAGACCCTGGGAATTCCGATCCTCCAGGGCAGCTCCCTGGGCGGGTTCGACGACGAGCCCGAGCGGGTGGTGGTGGTCAACCAGACCCTTGCTCACCTTTTCTGGCCGGGCCGAAGCGCCGTCGGGCAGAGGCTCGCCGGGGAGCCCGAATGGCGCGTGGTCGGGGTGGCGGCAGACGTCCAGATGCGCTCGCTCCGGGCCCGGGCCCTCCCGGCCGTCTATTACCCGTTGACCCAGGCCTACGCCAGCCACATGGCGATCGAGGTCCGGGCGGACGGACCGGCGGCCGGGCTGGCGCGAAGCCTCAAGGAGGCGGTGGCGGCGGTCGATCCTGAGCTTCCCGTCTCCCGGGTCGTCGACCTCGAAGGCGCCATGGCCGCCTCCATGGGCGAGACCCGCACTCTCGCTCATCTCCTCGCCCTCTTCGCCGGTCTCGCCCTGGTGCTGGCGGCGGTGGGCCTCTACGGCCTGGTCTCCTTCGGCGTCGCCGAGAGGTCGCACGAGCTCGGAATCCGCATGGCCCTGGGCGCCCGGCCGGAGGCCCTCGTCCGCCTGGTCATGGTGCGGGGGGTGGGGCTCGCCGGCCTGGGCCTCGCGATCGGCCTGGGCCTCGCCCTCGCCCTCAGCCGGGCACTGCGCGGTCTGCTCTACGGGATCGGACCCGGAGACCTCCTCTCGCTCGCCCTGGCGTCGGCGGTGCTCCTCGCCGCCGCTGTCCTGGCGGCCTGGCTGCCCGCGCGGCGCGCTTCCCGGCTGGACGCCGCCGTCTCGCTACGAGAGGTCTGACTCGGTGCCCTGCGCCGCCGGGGCGTCGGCCGCGAAGGGCCGCCACTTGGCCTCGGGCGAGGGGCCGGTGGCCAGGCTCACGATGATCAGGGCGAGGATCGAGGCCGCCGCGGACGGGTAGATCAGGTAGTCGTAGGAGAGGGGCAGGTCGAAGAGACCCAGGGGCAGGCTCGCGATCCCGGAGCGGGCGAGCGCCGCGAAGACGATCGTGGTGCCCACCCCCGCCGCCACCGAGGCGGTGCCGCCGGCCGGAGTCGCCCGGCGCCACAGGAAGGCGGCCAGCAGGGCCGGGGTGACCGCGGCGCCCACCATGGTGTAGGCGTAAAGGGCCATGTCCAGGATGTTCTCGAAGAAGCCGGTGATGACGAAGGCGAGGAGGCCGAGCGCGACGATCATCA
>CAZIIB010000170.1:0-7454 GCA_964539125.1 uncultured Thermoanaerobaculia bacterium
ATCATCCGACGCCACCATCGGCGGATCGTCGAGGTTGTTCGAAGGCAGGTAGGACAGGAGCCTCCGGATGGCCCCGAGGCAGGCCGCGTCGTTGGGCACCGTGAAGTGGCAGACCCCGCTCTTGGCGCTGTGGGTGGCCGCGCCGCCCAGCTCCTCCTTGGTCACCTCTTCGTGGGTCACGGTCCTGATCACGTCGGGCCCGGTGACGAACATGTAGCTCGTCTCCTCGACCATGAAGATGAAGTCGGTGATCGCCGGCGAGTAGACCGCGCCACCGGCACACGGCCCCAGGACGGCGCTGATCTGGGGCACCACGCCCGAGGCGAGGGTGTTGCGCAGGAAGATGTCCGCGTAGCCTCCCAGGGAGGCCACACCCTCCTGGATCCGGGCGCCGCCCGAGTCGTTGAGGCCGATGAGGGGTGCCCCGTTCTCCATCGCCAGGTCCATGATCTTGACGATCTTGCGGGCGTTGGTCTCGGAGAGCGAGCCGCCGAAGACGGTGAAGTCCTGGGCGAAGACGTAGACCAGGCGCCCGTCGATGGTGCCGTAGCCGGTGATCACGCCATCGCCGGGGATGGTCTTCTCCTCCATGCCGAAGTGTCGGCAGCGGTGGGTGACCAGGGCGTCGAGCTCGACGAGCGAGCCCGGATCCAGCAGCAGGTCGACGCGTTCGCGCGCGGTGAGCTTGCCGGCCGCGTGCTGGCGCTCGACGCGCGCGGCTCCGCCTCCCTGGCGGGCGGCTTCGAGCCGCTTCTCGAGCTCTTCGAGCCTGTCGTCGATACGGGTGGTCGTCACGGTGGAGTCCTCCTCAGCGAGCGTCCTGCGGCGTCCGAACCGCCGCAGCTTATCGCCTCGGCGGTCGGCGTGCCGATCCGCAGCTCTCCGCCGTGGAGTGCCTCGGCCTCGGTCGCTGTGCCTGTGCCAGAATTCATCCCCATGTCGTTCGAGACCCTGGACACGGCCGCCGTCGCTCGCGCCCTCTCGCAGCTCGCCGAGCGCGACGACGACCTGGCCGACGTCTTCTTCGAGCGGCTGGAGGAGGTGGAGCTGCCGGCGGACGGCGAGGCGCCCGGGTTCCGGGTGCGCCGGGAGGAAGGGCTGGCGGTGCGCCTGGTGCGCGAGAGCCGCACCTGGCTCTCGGCCCGCGACACGATCGAGCCGCGGGCCTTCTCCGACGCCCTGCGCCAGGTGGCGCGGGCGCTGCCCTCGGCGCTCTACCCCGAGCCCCGACTCGACGTCGCACCGTGGGAGGCTCCGCCCGGCCCGGCCGAGCTCGCGGCGCTGCCCCTCGCGGTCTCGCGGGCGATCCGCGGCCTGCACGTGGCCTTTCCGCTCCGCCTCTGGGTCCGCCGTCATCGCCGGGAGATCCAGGTCGTGGGTCCCCGGGTGGTGCCCGCGAGCGAGACCGAGACCTTCTTCAGCGTCGCCGCCGAGATGCCCTGGGGCTCCTGGGGGACGCTCGTGCCTTCCCTCGAAGGCGCCGCCGAGGAGGTCGCCGAGGCACTGGTCGAGCGGTTCCGGTGCCGGAACGCCCCCCCGCCGGAACCGCGGCCGGCGGCGGCGGTGGTCCTGGGCCCCCATGCCGCGGCGGTGCTCCTCCACGAGGCGGTGGCCCACGCCCTGGAGGCGGACACTCTCGCCCTGACCAGTCGTCCCGAGGCGGCGACCGGCGTCGCCATGGGCCCTGAGATGCTCGCCGTGCTCGACGACCCCGGGAGCGCCCCGGAGTCGGTGCGACGCACGACCGACGACGAGGGCGTGGCGGTGGTGCGCCGCTGGTTGCTCAAGGAAGGGGCGGTCCAGCAGCCGCTGGCCGATCGCTTCTGGGCCCGGGAGTCCGAGCTGCTCATGGCCGGCGCCGGCCGGCGCGCCAACCGGCACCGCGGCCCCGCGCCCCGCTCGAGCCACCTGGAGCTGATGGCCGGCGAGACCGCGGACGACGATCTCCTGGCGGGAGCCGATGCGGGGTTCTTCATCGCCGAGGCCTCCCGCGGTGCCCTCGATCCGCTGACCGGGCGCTTCACCCTGGAGATCCCCTGTGCCCGGCGCATCCGGAGCGGCACGGCGGCGGACCCGGTGGGGCCCTTCCGTCTCGTGGGATCGGTGGCCGATCTGCTCGGCCGGGTGGCCGGCCTGGGAGCCACCCGGGTCGCGACCGGCGCCGGCTGGTGTGCCAAGGGAGGCCAGAAGCTCCCGGTCTGGGCCACCGCCCCCGCCCTCCGGCTCGAGGGCGTGGAGATCGCCTCGTGAGCGGAGCGGCGGACGGCGAGGGCGCGCGCCCCTTCCTCGACACCTCCTTGGCCGAGGTCATCGAGACCCTCGAGAAGCGGGGTTTGCCGGCGGTCGAGGTGTACGCCAAGCGAGGGCGCTCGCGCGTCGTCGAGCGCGGCGTGCTCGGCACCCTCGTGTCGCTCCATCGGGAGGAGGGGTGGGCGGTGCGCGCGGGGAACGATCGCCGCTCCTTCTTCGCCGCCGCCACCGGCCGGCCCGATCCGGCGGGTCCGGGGGGGCGCTGGCCCGAGGCGGACGGGGAGAGCCTGCTCCTCGCCGACCCGGGAGCCGTCCGGAGAAGCGCCGCTCCCTGGTCCGAGCCGGCCGACCTCGACGCCTCCCTGATCGGTGAGCGGGAGGGGATCGCTCTGCTCGAGACGCTGGCGGAGGCGCTGGCCGCGGAGCTCCCCCCGGCCCGGCTCATCGCCGCCAGCCTGGCCGACGGCGCCAGCGAGGCCGGCATCGCCAGCAGCCGGGGGATCGAGGCTGGGATGCGCAGCCGGGCCGCCTACCTGCGTCTCGAAGCGGCGATCCCGGGCGAGGGCGTGCTGGCCGCCGTGGAGCTCGCGGGGCGGGAGGCTCGGAGCTTCGAGCCGCGGGCGATCGCCCGCCGCCTGGTGGATCGGTTGACCCTCGCGGCCCGCGGCCGGAGCCCGGAGAGGGACCGCGGCGACATGCTGCTGGCGCCGCCGGTCGTGGGGCGCCTGCTGGCCGGGCTCCTGCCCGTCTTCGTCGGCGCCCGGGGGGCGGAGCTGGCCGCCCGTATCGAGGATCGCCACGGCCGGTTCGCGGCCCGCGGCCTCACCGTGGTCGACGACCCGCGCCTTTCGGGCGGCGTTCTGACCGCGCCGATCGACGGCGAGGGCCTGCCCACCGCCGAGGTCGTCCTGGTCGAGGCCGGAGCCTACCGGCAGCCCCTCGTTCCCTGGTACGAGGCAGGGGCCGGCGCCCACTCCGGGGGCCGCAAAGGCGGTGCCGGTCCCCGGGCGGCCGCGTGCAGCCGGCGCTCCGGCTGGCGCGATCTGCCGGCGCCCGGGCCGAGCCATCTCTACGTGAGGCCCACCGAGGCGGTCCCGGTGGGAGATCTCCTCGCTGACCTGGCCCGCGGGTACTACCTGCTCGAGGCCGACGGCCCCGGCCGCTTCGACTTCGAGCAGGGTCGCTTCTCGCTGCCGGTCGTCGGCTTCGCCGTCGAACGGGGCGAGGCTGCCGCGCCCCTCGCCGGAGCGCGCCTTCAAGGCGCGATCGGTGCTCTGCTCCGCGGGATCGACGGCGTCGCGCGGGATCTCACCTTCCGCCCCCTCGCCGGCGGCATGATCGGCGGGCCGACGATCCGGGTGAGCGGGCTGGAGGTGGTCCGCGCCGGGCGCCCTCGGTACACGACGTAGTCCTGCACCGAGGTTCTCAGGCGCGAGTTTCCTCAGCCGGCCGGCGCCGGCTCCCGGACCGGCGGAGGCCCGGGCAGGAGCTCGGTCTCCAGACGGCCGGTGCTCGGGATGCCGGGGACGTAATGGGTCGGTCCCCTGGGCCGGGAGGGCACGGTCCGTCCGTTGGGAGTCGGGGTGCCACCCCGATCCGGTGAGATCGGAGCGCCCGGCGTCCGGGGCTCGGGGTAGCCCGGCGGGTACGTGCGGACCCGGGTTCCCCCTTGCGGAGGAATGTAGGTGCCGCTGGGAGTCACCGTCTGGTTGAGACTCCGCTGCCCCTGGAGGTCCTCCTTGCGCAGCACCCTCTTGGCCTCGTCGGTGCTGACCCCGGCCTTGCCCTCCTCACCGGGCGCGAGGGCGGGCTGCGGCCTCATGCCCTGCGGCGCGGCGGCTTCGCCCGCGGCCTTCGTTTCCGGTGCCTCCGCCGGGGCCGTTTCGCCGGTGTCCGACGGGCTCTCGGGGAGCATCATCGCCACGATGTGGGAGGGCTCTTCGTAGCTCTTGGGAGCGCGGCTCGCCAGCGGCAGGTTGTGGTAGGCGCGGAGCATCGCCTTGGTGGCGTACGGGTTGTCGATGACGTGCGGGTTGACCTTGGGGAAGGCGAGCTGTGGATCGAGCCGGAAGGCCGTCGCGTACTCGTCGATCGCCCGGCGCTCCGAGCCCTGTGCGGCGTAGACCACGCCGAGCTGGTAGTGGGCCCAGGCGTTGTCGGGCTCCGCCTCGACCACCTTGGCGAGCTCCTGACGGGCATCGCGATACTGCTGGCGTTGCTCGAGGAGGAGTGCGAGGTTGTAGCGGGCCGAGGTGAGGTCGGGAGCGATCTCGAGCGCCTGGCGGTAGGACGACTCGGCGGCGTCGATCCGGCCGGCCAGCATCTGCAGGTTGCCCAGGTCGTTGAGCAGCTTGGGGTCGTCGGGGTGCTGCGCGACCAGGGCGCTCTGGGCGGTGAGCGCCCGGTCCAGATTCGGCGGAGCCGCGGCGGGAGCCTTGAGCGCCAGGAGGGTGACGGCGCCGAGAACGACGAAAGCGATGGACAACAAGGTCTTGGACACGGTGGAGCTCCTCTGGTGTCGGGATGGGTTCGCGGCTCAGGCCGGCCGGATCGGCTTGGCCCTGAGCTTCATCTTGCCGTCCTCTTCGGCGATCCGGAAGAGCACGCGGTCACAGCCGGTCTTGTCGCGGATCGATTCGAGCTGCCGGTTCAGGTAGGTTCGGAAGCTCTCGAGGTCGAACCGGGGCTGGGCTCCGGCTTTGCGGTGCAGGCCCTGATAGAGAGCGGTGACCGCTTCGTCGGCCATGGCGCCGTCGATCAGGAGCCCACGGGCCGGGTCCGCGGCCGAGGAGGCGCCGCCGCGATGGGTCCCGGCAGGGGCCGTGCCCTCCTCCTGGGCCCGTACCCGGCGCCCGAAGAGCTCGCAGTAGCTGCTGAACCGGGCCTCGGTGTTGGCGAGCCGAAAGTTCTCCTCGACGCTCTTCAGGTTGATGCCGCGCACCTCGCGCAGCTCGCGAGCGATCTGTTGGCGCAAGGGCTCGGGCGGTACCTCGAGGTTGCCGTTCAGGAAGCGCTCGTACTCGACCCGGAACTCCTGGATCCAACGGTCCAGCTGATCGATGCGTTGACCGGGCGTCATGGGGGAAGACCGGATCTCCGACTACAATTCTCGTCAGCGCCATGAGCCGCCTCGTCTCCGAAGACCCACGTCGCCGCATCCCGCCGGTGGATCGCTTGCTGGGCGATTCCGCCTTGCAGCACCTCATCGCATTATACGGCCGCGATGCCGTGACGGTCCAAGCGCGCCGGGTGTTGGAGGAGCTCCGGCGGAGTATGGGCAGGGCGGATTCCGCGTCCGAGGAAGTGCCCGAGGCCGCCCCGGCGGCGGACGACGAGGGCGCCCTGGCCGCGCGGATCGCCGCGCGCGTCGAAGCGCATTTCGGCCGCCCTCTGGAGCGGGTGATCAACGCCACCGGGATCTTCATCCACACCAACCTGGGGCGCTCGCCGTTGCCCCTGGACGTGGCCCGGGGCCTGCCGTCTCTGCTCGACGCGTACTGCAACCTGGAGATGGAGCTCTCGACCGGCCGGCGGAGCGACCGCAACCGCCGGGTCCGCTCGCTGCTCGCCGCCGCCACCGGCGCCGAGGACGCGGCGCTGGTCAACAACAACGCCGCCGCCGTCGTGCTCGCCCTGGCAGCCCTCGCCGCCGGCCGCGAGGTGGTGGTCTCGCGGGGTGAGCTGGTGGAGATCGGCGGCTCGTTCCGCATCCCCGAGATGATGGCGGCGGCGGGCGCCGAGCTGGTGGAGGTGGGAACCACCAACCGGGTGCGGCTGGCCGACTACGCGGCGGCGATCGGGGAGAAGACGGCCCTGCTGCTCAAGGTCTTCCCCTCCAACTACCGGATCGTCGGCTTCACGGCGGCGGTCGCGCCGGGCGAGCTCGTGGCCCTCGGCAAGGAGCGGGGTCTCCCGGTCGTGGTGGACGAGGGAAGCGGCCTGCTGCGGCCCCACTCCGCGCCGCAGCTCGCCGACCACCCGTCTCACGCCGACCTCGTCGCCGCCGGGTGCGACCTGGTGACAGGGAGTGGCGACAAGCTCCTCGGCGGCCCCCAGGCCGGCCTCATGGTGGGCCGGCGGGAGGTGGTCGAGCGTTGCCGCCGGCACCCGCTCTACCGCGCCATGCGCCCCGATCGCGCAACCTACGCCGCCCTCGAGGCGGTGCTCCGCCGGTACCTCGCGGGCCGCCCGATGCCGGTGGATCGCCTGTGGCCCGATCCGGACGCTCACCGCGCCCGGCTCGACGCCGTCGCCGGCAGGATCTCCGCGGTCGTCGCCGTCGAACGGGTGAGCGCCGAGGCGTTCCTGGGAGGTGGCTCGGCGCCCGAGCGCCCGATCCCGGGAGAGGCCCTGGCTCTGGCCGGTGGGGACGCTCGTCTCGCCCGGCTTCGCACCGGCCGCCCGCCGGTGGTCGCGTACCTCCGCGACGGCCGGCTGATCCTGGACCTGCGCACCGTGGACCCGGCCGACGACGAGCCGCTCGCCGCCGCGGTCCGCCGGGCGCTCGAGGAGTGACGGACGGTGGCCAAGGGCCGCATTCTGCTCGTCGAGGACCGGGACTCCCTGCGCCGGATGCTCGAACGAGCCCTGGTCGCCGAGGGGTTCGAGGTGATCGCGGTGGCCGACGGCGAGAGCGGGATCGAGCGGCTTCGCGGCGGCGGACCGGACCTGGTCCTGACCGATCTCAAGCTGCCCGGGGCCTCGGGGCTCGAGGTCCTGGAGGCGGCCCGCGAGCACGGCTCCGGCCTGCCGGTCATCGTGCTCACCGGCTACGGCTCGGTGCCGACGGCGGTCGCCGCCATGCGCGGCGGCGCCTATCACTTCCTGGAGAAGCCGGTGGAGATCGACGACCTCTGCCGGCTGATCGCGGAAGCCCTGGGCGATCCAGGCGAAGAAAGCGCCGGACCGGTCCCCGGACTCGACCTTCCCGGCGGCCCGACCATCGTCGGGCGACACCCGAGCCTGCGCGCCGCCCTCAAGCTCCTGCGCCGGGTGGCGCCGACCGAGAGCACGGTGCTCCTGACCGGCGAGAGCGGCACCGGCAAGGAGCTCTTCGCCCGCGCGATCCACCTCCTCTCCCCCCGCTCCGGAGGCCCGTTCGTGGCGGTCAACTGCGCGGCCATCCCGGAGGCGCTGGTGGAGAACGAGTTGTTCGGCCACGAGAAGGGGGCGTTCACCGGCGCCGACCGGCGACAGGAGGGCCG
>CAZIIB010000171.1:0-7404 GCA_964539125.1 uncultured Thermoanaerobaculia bacterium
TCACCGTCGCCGAGGACGACCCGATCGCCGCCGTCGCCCGGACCCTGGTCGACGGTCACATCCACCGGGTCCTCGTGACCCGCGACAGCGAGCTCATCGGCATCATCAGCAGCCTCGACCTTCTCCGAGCGTATCTGGACAACCGCTGACTGCGCGCGTGGACCGGCGCGAGGAGGATTTCCATGTCGAACACCGAGCTGATCAAGGGCCTGAACGAAGATCTCGCCGCCGAGTGGGGAACCCTGATGCGCTACACCTACCAGGCGGCCCACGCCTCCGGCATCCAGGGAGAGCACCTGCGGGACATCTTCGCCGCCGAGGCGCAGGACGAGCTGGGCCACGCCACGTTCCTGACCGACGTGATCGTGGACCTGGGCGGCGTGCCCACGACCACTCCGAAGGACTTCGCCAAGCCCGACACGATCAAGGAGATGCTGGAGCTCGACCTCCAGATGGAGCTCCACGACGTGGAGAGCTACACGTCCCACGCCCGGCTGGCCGAGGAGGCGGGCCTGGCCGAGCTGAAGGTCCGGCTGGAGGAGATGGCGGCGGACGAAGCCGGCCACGCGCGGGAGATTCGGCGGATCCTCAGGGGTCTGTAACGGCGGGCGACCTCAGCTCGTTCTCGTCGAGCGCCGGCGCCGGGTGCCGTTCTCGGCGGGCAGGTAGCCGTTGGCCTCGGCGATGGCCAGGTTCTCCTCGGCTTCGGCGAGCCTGGTGACATCTCTCTGCTGGAGCTTTCCCAGGTAGTGGTGGATTTGCGCGTGCTCGGCCGACCGTAGACGTCGAGGTTCCCCGAGGGGTCCGGCGGAGCCGCGGCGGCGCTCTCGAGGAGCTCCCGAAGGTGGTCGAACAGGTCGATCGCCTGGCCCACCGGTTCCTTCGGAGGACATGCCCGCTTGATGCGCGTCTCCCACGTCGTGTACAGAGCCTCGAGCGTCTCCGCGTCTCCCCGCCGGTCGACGGGAGCGCCGAGATCGAGAGCTCCCGTATGCTCGGCGTCCGCCATGCAATGGTCCTTCAGTGCCCCGTAGATCTCGGCGAGCAGCTCGTGCCGGACGGAGCTCTCCGGCTTCTCCGTCACGCCCCGTAGCGCGTCAGCCATCTGGCGGACCATCCGGTAGGCGAGCGCCGACTCCGAGGCCTTCGGGCCCGGAGTCTCCGAGCGGTCCTCCTCCTCGGCGGACAGATCGACCTCGCTCATCCGCCAGCTTCCCCGCCTGTCGCCTCCCAAGAGCTCCACGGTGAGCACTCGTGAGGCTCCCTCCCGGTGGAACCTGCCCCTCAGATGGGGTCCGCGGAGCAGCCCGGTCGCGCCGAGCAAGAAGGTGACGACCCTCTGCCACCGATCGAGCGGTACCGCGCCGACGGTACTCTCGAGCTGGGCTCCGACGTCCTCCACCGCGACCTCGAGCTTGGGCATCCGCCCGTCGGAGCTCGGCAGGGCCTCGTCGATCGTCCGGTGGACGGCCGTGATGGCGGCCAGCTCGTGCCGGAGGCAGGCGGCGAGGGTGGCTCCCGAGATCGCGGCCTTCCCGAGCCCGTCTCCGGTGAAGTCCTCGACGAAGATCCTCCGCCGGGCCCGGAAGATCACGACTCCGAGACCGAAGAGGGTGGCCAGGGCAGCCGAAGCCAGCGGCTCCCCGAGGAGTGCCCGCGATACCGCTCCTCGGCAGGCCGGGTACCGAATCAAGCTCATGCCGATCGCCGCGCCCGCCGCCGCGCCCAGCACCCAGCCGCCGTGCGCTCCCAGCCTCAGCCAGGCGCGACAGGCGCCGGCGAAGAGCCAAAGCGAGACGCTCAGAGGCTCACGCAGGCCGAAGGCGTCTGCGAGCCAGAGCACACCGAGCAGGGCGCAGGTGACTCGACCGACGTTGCTCTTTCCGGTCAGCAGCGCTCTGGCGGTCAGCAGGACCAGGGAGCTGCAGACCAGCGGTGACACCAGGCAGGAAAGTAGAGCGCCCATGGCCCGTCCTCCCACGAGCCGAGGGGTTGCGCCCGCATGGGTGAGGTCTCCCGACGTTTTCGCAGGCAGGAGATCGTGGAGTTGCTGAACATTGAACTATTCGCGAACGGTAGGCCACCCCCCGCAGGGCGGGTCGCCGTGCCGCCCCGGCGCGCGGGCTCCGGCCCACCCGGAAGAGAAAGGCCCGCCACCCGGCCGGTGGTCGCAGCCACGCGGTCTGGGGCTTACGCTGAACCTCGGGTGGCTCCACCCCTGGGAGGAGGTACGAGGCCATGAAGGTCCACGACATCATGAAGCGCGAGCCCTGCATCACGACTCCGGGAGCCCATCTGGCCAAGGTGGGCGCGCTGATGGCGGAGGCCGCCTGCGGCTTCCTCCCGGTGCTGGGGGACGAGGACAAGGTGGTGGGCGTGATCACCGACCGGGATCTGGCCCTGACGGTCGCCACGCGCGACCGCAAGCCCTCGGAGATCCAGGTGCGGCAGGTGATGAGCGGGGAGGTCTGGTCGTGCGCCCCGGACGACGACATCCGCGAGGCCCTGTCCGCGATGCGGGTCCGCAAGGTCCGGCGGCTCGTGGTCCTGGACGCCCACGACCGGCTCGAGGGGATCCTCTCGCTGGACGACGTGGTGCTCGAGGCCCAGGCGATCGAGACCGAGAGCTTCAAGGGGCCGTTCTACTCGGACATCACGCGGACGTTGAAGGCGATCAACGCACATCAGACGCCGGCCGTGGTGGCTTGAGGTCCTCGCCCTCCGGGGTGAGAGGAGCGGCGCGACCGGGGACCGGCTTCCGGCCCCCCCCCGGCGGGGGACCGGCGGGCCCGGCGAAGGGAGGAAGCCAGCATGAGGAATCGTGTTCTCCGAACGCTCGCCGCGCTGGTGGTCGGGGCGGCCCCGGCCGCTGCGCAGGCGGGCGGCGCGTGGTCGCTGACGCTCTACGCCCAGCAGAGCTTCCCGAAGCAGACCAACACCAACCAGCAAATCGCCGAGATCAACGACGTCTTCGGCACCCACTTCGAGGACTGGGACGACGCCACCAACCTGAGCCTGGGAGTCCAGCTTTTCCGGCGGACCTCGACGCGTTGGCAGCTCGGCCTCGAGGTGGACGGGAGCCGGGGATCGATCGGCGGCACCGAGACCGTGCTCACCGAGGCGGGCCCGGCCGAGCTCGAGTTCGAGCAGAAGTACGATCTCTACGCCGACCTCCTTGCGGTCGCCCACTTCTTGCCGTGTCCCTCCTGCCGGAGGGTCACCCCCTTCGTCCTGCTCGGCGCCGGGGTGGCCTACGAGAAGGACACCACCACCCTGACCCTGCGCAACGAGTTCCTCGACTCGGGGCTGCGGGCGAAGAGCGACGGGACCTTCCCGGTCTACACCGCGGGTCTGGGGGTCGACGTGCCGGTGCCGGCGAATGGTGCCTGGTACCTGGAGGCGGGCGCCGCCTACTTCTGGGGCCGCTTCAAGCACCAGGTTCCGGCCCGAGGGGACCTCGCGCCCGCCCCCGAGGTGCTCGCCGACACCGACTCGACGGGGCCCAACTACTGGATCGGGATCGGCCGGCGCTTCTGAGGCGCCCGACGGCCGCGGATCGAAGATGGCGAGCTCCCGGTCCCTGGAGGTGCGCCCCGTCGCCGGCCGGCGCGACCTCCGGCGGTTCGTCCGCTTCCCGTGGCGGATCTACGCCGGCAACCCCTGCTGGGTGCCGCCGCTGATCGGAGAGCAGCGACGGTTCCTGGGGCCGGCGGGAAATCCCTTCTTTCGCCACTCCCGAGCCGAGCTCTTCCTCGCCCGCCGCGGCGGTGAGGTGGTCGGGCGGATCGCCGCCATCGAGAACCGCCGGCACCTGGAGACCTACGGAGACGGCACCGGCTTCTTCGGATTCTTCGAATCGGTCGACGACCGGGAAGTCGCCGGCGCCCTTCTCGAGACGGCGGCCGACTGGGTGCGCGAGCGCGGCCTCCGGCGCCTGCGCGGGCCCACGAGCTTCACCATCAACGACGAGTGCGGCGTGCTCCTCGACGCGTTCGACCAGCCGCCCGTCATCCTCATGCCGTACAACCCGCCGTACTACCCGCGCCGGATCGAAGAGCAGGGCTTCCTCAAGGCCCAGGACCTCTACGCCTACCGGATGGAGGCGCCCCGCGAGATGCCCGAGCGCCTGCGCGCGGCCCGCGCCCTCGCCGAGGCCCGCGGCACGGTGATCCGGCAGGTCGACCTCTCCCGCTTCGACGAGGAGCTCGCCCGCATCCACGCCATCCACTCCGCGGCCTGGGCCGAGAACTGGGGCGCCGTTCCCCTCACCTGGGAGGAGTTGCGCGACCTGGGCAAGCATCTGCTGCCGGTGGTCGATCCCGACCTGGTCTTCCTGGCCGAGAAGGCGGGCGAGCCCATCGGGGTCATGGTCTCGATCCCGGACGTCAACCAGGCCCTGCGCCATTTGAACGGCCGCCTCTTCCCGACCGGGCTCGTCAAGCTCCTCTGGTACCGGCGGCGGATCGACGCCCTGCGGGTGCTGATCATGGGGGTCCTCTCCGAGTACCGTCGTGAGGCGATCGACGCCGCCCTCTACGCGGCGACCGTCGAGGCGGCGATTCCCAAGGGATACCGGTGGGGCGAGATGTCGTGGATCCTCGAGTCGAACGACTCCATGCGCCGGGTCCTGGAGCGCCTGGGGACCGAGCGCTACAAGACCTACAGGATCTATGAGAAAGAGCTGTGAGCCCCCGCGCCGGTAGGGCTTGGCTCGATCCGGCGGACTGGATCGTCCTCGGCTACGACCTCCTGGCGCTCGCGGCGGTGGGCGCCTCGCCCCTTCCCGGCCGAAGTGGGTGGATCGCCCTCCACCTCATGGTCCTGGTGGCCATCCCGCTCCTCGCCAAGCACCGGCACGGCCGGCTCGCGGAGTGGCTCCACCTCTGGTACCCCGTGCTCCTCCTGCCTTGGCTCTACGGCGAGGCCGGGGCCCTGCGTCACCTCTTCGTCTCGGCGGACCTCGACGCCCTCGTGGCCGGCTGGGACCGGGCGCTCTTCCCCGCCTGGTACCTCACGGTGCCGCCACGCCTGCCGGTGGCGGTGCTCGAAGGTCTCCACGCGATTTACTTCAGCTACTACCTGCTCCTGACCCTGCCGGGGATGCTCGCGGCGCGCCGCCTGCGAGGGCTCGTCCGGGAGTACGTCTTCGTCCTGATTCTGGTGATGTTCGCCCACTACGTCCTGGCACTGGCCTTTCCGGTGAGCGGTCCGGTCGCGCTCCGCCACGGCGAGATGCCCGCGGGTTGGCTCTTCATTCCCCTGATGAACCACCTCTACGGTGCGTTCGACCGGGGCGGGTTGGCGTTCCCCAGCACTCACGTGGCGGCGGCCCTCGTCGCCGGGTTCTACGCCGGCCGTCTCTACCCGCGGCGGCGAGTGCTCTACGCCCTCTGGGTGCTCGGGATCGCGGTCTCCACCGTGCTGTGCAGCTACCACTACACCCTGGATGCGGTGGTTGGGCTGGCGACCGGCGCCGCGGGCCTCGCGGCCGCGAGCGCCCTGTGGCGGGTTTGGAGAGGCGGCGGCCCGGCCGGCTCGGTCGCCTCCGCTCCGGGTGACCGATAGGATCGATCGAGCATGGCCTCCCACGCCCCCTCCGCGCCTTCCCCCCGGCCGGCCGTGTCCGCCGGCGGGCGAACCGAGCGAGCCCTGGCTGCCGGAGTGCTCCTGGGCCTCGTCGCCGGCGCGCTGGCGTGGGCCCTCGGCCGTGGCGGCATCGCCGACCTGTGCTGGGCCCTCACCACGGCCCTGGCGTTGGTGCCGCTGGTCTGGTCGGCGGGCAAGGAGCTGCTCAAGGGGCGGACCGGCGTCGACGCCATCGCGCTCCTCGCCATGATCGGGGCCCTCGTCCTCGGGGAGTATCTGGCGGGAGCGGTGATCGCGCTCATGCTCTCGGGCGGAGCGTGGCTCGAGTCTCTGGCCGACCGGAGAGCGCGTCGCGAGCTGGCCCGTCTCGTGGAACGCCAGCCCCGGAGCGTCGAGCGCTACGAGGGGGAGACGCTGGTCACGAGGCCGGTCGAGGAGGTCGCGCCGGGCGACGCCTTCCTGGTGCGCCCGGGGGAGGTGATCCCGATCGACGGGCTGGTGGAGGGGGAGCGGGCGGTGCTCGACACCTCGGCCCTCACCGGGGAGGCGCGGCCGGCGACCTTCGAGCCGGGCGAGAAGGTCGCCTCGGGCGCGGTCAATGCGGGGGGCCCCCTGCGGCTCCGGGCCACCGCGACCGCCGCGGCCTCGACCTATGCGGGCATCGTGCGGCTGGTCGAAGAGGCCCAGGCGACGAAGGCGCCCATGGTCCGCCTCGCGGATCGGTACGCGGCCGTCTTCCTGCCCGTAACCCTGGCGGTGGCCGGCGGGGCGTGGGCGCTGAGCGGAGATCCGGTCCGGGCCCTGGCCGTCCTGGTGGTGGCCACCCCTTGCCCGCTGATCCTGGCCACCCCCATCGCCCTGATGGGCGGCATCTCCCGGGCGGCGAAGCTGGGGGTCGTGGTCAAGGGGGGAGGGACGCTCGAGGTCCTGGCCCGCGCCGGGCACCTCCTCCTGGACAAGACCGGGACCGTGACCCGCGGTCGGCCGGTGTTGATCGAGAGCCGTCCGTTCGGCGCGCTCGCTCCCGACGAGCTGCTCCGCCTGGCGGCCTCGCTGGACGTCGTCTCGCCCCACGTTCTGGCGGGCGCCATCGTGTCGGCGGCGCGGGAACGCGGCCTGGAGCTCGCCTTTCCCCAGGACCCGCGGGAGGAGTACGGGTTCGGCATCGCCGGGCGGGTGGATGGGCGGGCGGTCCGCCTGGGCCAGGGCGACTGGGTCCGGGGCGACAGGGCCTTCCCGGCGCAGGCGCGGGCCATCCGGCGGCGGAGCATGCTGGAGGGCCTCTCCGTGGTCTTCGTGGAGGTCGAGGGCGAGATCGCCGGGGCGCTCTTGCTCCAGGATCCGCTGCGCCCGGAGGCGCCGCGGACCATCCGGCGGCTGCGCGAGCTCGGGTTCGAGTCGGTGACCCTGCTCACCGGAGATCACCTGGAGCTCGCGCGGATCGTGGGCAACGCGCTGGGAGTGGACCGGGTGCTCGCCGAGCGCTCCCCGGCCGAGAAGGTGGACGCGGTGAAGCAGGTGGCCGCCGAGGGGCCGGTCGTGATGGTGGGCGACGGGCTCAACGACGCCGCCGCCCTGGCGGTGGCCGACGTGGGCATCGCCATGAGCGCTCGGGGGGCGAGCGTTTCCTCCGAGGCCGCCGATGCCGTGGTGGTGGCCGACCGCTTCGACCGCGTGGCTGACGCGACGCGAGTGGCCCAGCGCTCCCGGCGCATCGCCCTCCAGAGCATCGGCGCGGGCATGGCGCTCTCGGGGATCGGCATGGGCTTCGCCGCCTTCGGCTACCTGCCGCCGGTCCTCGGCGCCCTGGTCCAGGAG